>JANYJQ010000142.1 GCA_025358435.1 Holophagaceae bacterium | reverse complement strand
AGCTTGCGGATGGGGCCGGTGAGCGCCTTGTCGCCTTCATTCAGACCGCTTTTGATTTCGAAATATTGGGTGTTGGCGATGCCCGTCTGGACCACAGATTCATGCGCCTTGCCATCCTTCACCACCATGGCGACATTGTGCGAGGCCGGTGCCAGCAGGCCCTGTTTCTGCGCATCTTCCAGGGATCCATCCCGCTCCAGCACTGCCTGCAGAGGCACGCGCAGCACGTTCTTCACTTCGCTGGTGAGTATGACCGCCCGGGCGCTCATGCCTGGGCGCAGCTGGTTCACATCCTTGGCAGACATGTCCACGGAGACCTTCACCTTGTACATGTTGGCGTCGGCGCCGGTGCCCTCGCTGCCGGTGGCCACTTCGGCCACCTTGCCCGTGAAGACCCGCCCCTGGAGGGATTCCACCGTGACCTGGGCCATCTGGCCCGGTTTGACCCGGACCACTTC
The DNA here is from genome assembly GCA_025358435.1 of Holophagaceae bacterium. Lineage (GTDB taxonomy): Bacteria > Acidobacteriota > Holophagae > Holophagales > Holophagaceae > JANXPB01. Next base: position 34,687 of record JANYJQ010000142.1, on the reverse strand, counting down.
GCTTTCGTTGACCTTCACTTCGGCCATCAGCTCATGCATGTCGGAAATGATCATGAGCGTGGCGCCGGGCAGGTTGCTCATACCAGGGATGGCCATCTCGCCCTTTTCGGCTTTCAGGCTCGTGATGCGGCCATCGATGGGCGCCCGAAGGGTCGTCTTGCTCAGGTTGTCGCGCATGGACCCAAGATTCGCTTCGCTTTGCGCGGTATTCGACTTGGCCCCCTGGAACGTGAGTTCCGCGCTCTGTCTAGCGAGATTGGCCTGCCGGAAATCCTCATCGCTGATGAGCCCCTGCTTGAAGAGGCTTTCCTGGCGCGCGAAGGTCTGTTCGGCACGGTCCATGGCTGCTTTCAACCGCTCTGCATCCTTTTTCGTTCCTTCCAGGGCAGCCGTGGCGCGGGCCATTTCTTGCTGAAGCCGGATCTGGTCGATGGTCACCAGCAACTCTCCGGCTTTCACTTCCTGCCCATCCACCACATGGATGGCCTTGATCTCGCCCGCCACGTTGGTGCCGACATTTACGCGTGTCTTGGCCTGGATCTCTCCAGAGGCGCTGATGGTTTCGCGGATGTCGCCCTTGGAAATCCGGTCCCAGGAGTAAGCATCCGCATCCTCCTTGCCACCCCCGAAAGCGATCCCGAGCCCGATGAGGACAACCAGTGCTGCGCCTATTCCGATGAGGATCTTGTTTTTGCGGCTTGCCATCTACTTGGCCCCAAGGATGCGGAACCCAAGACTGAAGAGCACCGCCAGTGCCGTGCAGGCCAGGGCGCCACCCGTCTTCAACCGCAGGGTGTGGCGGAAGGCGAAGTAGCCAAGAACCAGGCTCCCGATGGTGAAGGGGTCCAGCGCATACAGCAGGGCGTGGAGCTTTGGATTCGCGACAGTCACAAAAAAGCCCACTGAACTGGGCGCGAGCTTTTCAGGTGTGAGACCACCCACCGAACGCAGGAAGGCCATCACCAGGATCAGCAGGGAATGGGGCAGCATCACCAGGCTGGGCACCACCGAAGCGCTGAGAGCATGGACATAGGAAGGCCGCTCTGCCTCAGCGGTTCCCTTGCCGATGAGCCAGTAGAGGAGAGCCATGAAGAAGACCACTATGGGAATGATGAAAAGGGTCTGGACTATGGCGATGTAGGGGAAGAATTTCGCCATGAAAGAGATAGCCTGGTCCATCTGTTCCTGGGTCATTTTCGGATTGGCTTCAAAGCTGGGACGCAGCATGGCGTCCACGTCCACCTTGAAGCCCCAGACTCCGGCCACCACCAGGCTCGTGAGGATCAGGACCACCAGCGCTCCGACCCAGGCCGGTGAGGCTTGGAGCTTCTTGAAGGTCTCTATGGGCTCTGTGAACAGCCCGACGAATTGATCCATCAACCCCAGTGCCGGGGGCTTGGCTCCGGCTTTTTCATTTGATCCAAAGAGGGATTCGGGTTCACTCATGTCTGCCTCCAGAAACGTGTGGCTCTACTTTATCGAGGATCAGTGGATTGGATCCCGCCGCTTCGTCGAATGGAAGGAAACAACCGGTGATCGGTGGGTGTCGGGCGGCCACGACCGCTTTGGGGGAGCGTCCAGTGAGAGGGTACCTGTGGTGGGTGGACACGGCCATCCATTCCACGGGTGCGGTGAAAAGGTGATGGAAATTACAAAGATATAACGAGCCTATGCGCACCTTTTCAGGGTCTGATTAGGTCTTTCAAGAGGTTCAGAATTCATGCGATGGGTTGCCCTCGGATTCCTGCTTTTCAGCTCCATGTTCTCGATTCCAGGTCAAGCCATGGGTGAGCCGGATGGGTCGAGACCCACCGGTGTCTGTCCGCCTTTCACCGGGGAACCTGCGCCGCCAGCCTGGCTGCGGGCCGCCAGCCACGCCGCAGCCTTTGTGGATACCCGCCATTACCTGTACGAAGTGTATGGAGCGACCGATGCCGGAGACCCGCTAGCCTCCCAGCGGATCGTGCGGTACATCATGCTGCCTGAAGGGAACGAGGCGTTTCGCGAGATCGAACAAGTCTTTCTTTTCGACGGCAATCCCAAGCACAAGCCGAAGGGCTTGAAGCCCAGTGAAATCAGCGTCGACCCCAAGGATGCCACCTGGAGGAAGGTCAAATACAAGCTGGTTGACCGCCGGGACCTGATGCTGCCCTAGGGGCCATCACGACGTTATTTGCCTGCCTTGGGACAATTCAGCGCTAGGTCTTATCCTTTCCAAGGCCAGCGTCGACAGCGCTCCCAGGACTCCCATGACAGGCCAGAGAATCATGCTTCCCCAGGCATCCAGCATCCAAGTTCCGAACCAGGGACCCAGGCTGAAAGCCACGCTGAAGGTGAAGGTGAACAGCCCCATGTAGGCGCCACGCTTGGCGGGCGGCGCGATGGAGGCCACGTAGTCCGACATGCCAGGAAACAGGATCATTTCTCCAAAAGTCCAGATCACCACCGTGACGATGATCGTTGCAGGTGTGTGAGCTGCGACCATGGCGCCAAATCCGATGGCGTAGAGCAGGCTCCCCAGCATGAGCGTCCGGCGGTGGGGCCAGTGGGCGGTCGCCAGGTTCAACCGCACTTCCAGCACCACGATGAGCAGCGTGTTGATGGTGAACAACAAGCCGTAAAAACTTTCAGGCAGCTTGAGATCCCGCACAAGGTAGATGGGCATCGGCCCTTCGTGCTGGAAGAACACGACGACCACCGGAATGATTGCGAGCAGGAAGTAGCCGAGGACCGGATCCCGCAGCGCCGATAGCAGGGCGGCGTCGGTGCCTGCTTCGTGCTTGTGCGGACGGCGGCGCACCATCAGCGCCAACACGGCCCACGCCGCCAGGGTCGTGGCGCCATCCACCCAAAAGAGTCCGTGGTATGAACGTGTTGCGATGAAGCCACCCAGTGCGGGCCCGATGCTCATACCCAGATTGATCGCCAGCCGATTAACGCTGTATACGGCCTTTCGCAGCTCGGGAGGCGCGAGATCCGCGAGGATGGACATGGAAGCGGGGCGGAAACCTTCGCTCACCAGAGCCCAGAATCCGATGAGCAGGAAAAAGCTGCTCACATCCTTGATCAATGGCAGCGCCAGCATCAGAAGCCCCGAAAACAGCAACGACGTCCGCATGACCTTCAGCGGCCCGAACCGGTCCGCCAGCCAACCTCCCAGCGGCGCGGCGATCATGGCACCCAGACCAAAGACGATGAAGCCTTGCCCGGCCCGGGCGGCGCCGAGACCCAACTGTTTCATCAGGTAGAGCGCGAGAAAGGGCAGGGCCATGGTTCCAGCGCGGTTGATGAAAGTGGCCATGGCGAGCACCCACACATCCCTGGGAAGGCCACCCAGGCCGCGCCATGGATTCATTCTGGGCCGTGGGCTCTAGGCTGTGGGCTGTGGGAAGAAGAGCCGGAATTCGGCTGCGAAGCCATTGTCTTGGGTCCACAGCCCAGCGCCCATATCCTCGCGCCCACGGCCCACAGCCCAGCTCCCATGGCCCACCTCATTCCGCCCCCTGTGCGATGGGCTTGCCGCTCCTGCACCATTCGCTCCAGCTGCCCACAAAAAGAGCAGCGCCTGGGAGACCTGCGTGTTCCAGGGCCAGCAGCGTGTGGCAGGCTGTGATGCCGGAACCGCAATGGACAACTAGGTGGTCGGGGCGCAGGTCATTCAGTAGTTGGTTATACAGAGCCCGCAATTCCATAGCCGGCTTGAAACAGCCTTCGGAATCCAGGTTCTCGGTGTAGGGCAGGTTCACTGCGCCAGGTATGTGGCCGGCCACCGGATCCAGGCGTTCATCATCACCGCGATATCGCTCGGTGGAACGTACATCCAGAATTCGCCATTCTGGATGCCTAGCGAGCTTTTCAACCACTCCGATGTCCACCGTGGGAAGGAGCCAGGCGGCGGCTGGGTAGTGGGGGCAGGGACGGGCAAAGGAGGCATCCGTGGTGGGTTCCCAACCTGCGCTGATGGCGGCCTTCAACCCACCGTCCAGAACCTGCACGGCCTCGTGGCCCACAGCTCTCAGCATCCACCAGGCCCTTGCGGCTGAATTGGCGCCGCCTTGATCGTCGTAGACGACCACGGGAGTCGCCGGCCCTATGCCGAATAGACCCAAGGTGGCCCGCCACTGTTTCAGCGACGGAAGCGGATGCCGTCCGCCTTTGGATGGATTGGAATCCGGCATTGAAGCGATGCTCAGATGCACCCCGGGATCCGCGTTCAGCGCGCCGCGCAAATGGCCCGATTCGAAGGCGCTCTTCGAGCGCGCATCCAGCAGCACGAAGCCTTGAAGAGCAGCTAATTCACTGGATGGAATGAGTGGTGATGCCATGCTCTACTTTGCCATGGAGGGCGCCGATGGACGAAGATAGGATGGAGCCCGTAAGGGAGCTTTGGGATCGCTGGGGTTGTTTCGCTCTGCTGGGCCTGGTAGGCCTGGTGCTGCTGTTCGGCATCTGGAGAGTGCGGCGGGACAACACTCCGAACGTGGGGGCAGATGTCCGCTCTGTGGCCTTTCTCGATTCGGAAGGCCGACGCCATACCTTGGCTGAATATGCAGGGCAAGTCGTGGTGGTGGATGTTTGGGCCACCTGGTGCGGTCCGTGCCAGGCAAGCCTTCCCGAATTGGCCAAGCTCCAATCCGAGGCAGGTACACGCTATGCGGTGCTGCCCATTTCCATCGACGAGGGAGGATTCTCGGATGTGAATAGCTATTTGAGCCGCCACCCGATGCAGCTCAAGGCCTACGTTCCCTTGAATGGAGGTGCGCTTGAACCCTTTGGCCCCATCAGCGGCATTCCGACCACGATCATCGTCGATGAAAAAGGGAAGCTGCGGACGCGCTGGTCCGGCTACGCATCGGGGCGTTCCGAGATGGAGTTGAAAGCAGCACTTGCAGGCTCACCGGTGCGAAGATAGTTGCATGCTCTTAGCCCTGGAAAACGGCATCCGTGCCTTCTGTGCGAAATTCATGAAGGATCCCGGCGCGGCCTGGCTTCGGTGGGGCCGCAATGCCCATGATGTGCCCCAGGGACTATATTTCATGGAGCGCGCCGCGCAGCTTGACAAAGCCGAAGCTCATTTCGAGTTGGGACTCTACTGCGAGGGCGGTGGTCATGGCATCGGAGTCCGGGAGAAAGCGCTGGACCACTACCGCCGCGCAGCGGTGCTCGGCCACGCCGAAGCCACTTTCCGCATGGGGGAAATGCTTCGTTGGGGGATCGGCATCGCCGCCAACCCCGAAGCCGGCCGTACTGCCTACCGAAGGGCGGCGGAAATGGGTTGGAGACCTGCGGCCGAATGGTTGGCGATGGCCTTCGAAAAGGGCGAAGGCATGGAGCCGGATGCCGAAATGGCAGCCTTCTGGCAGCGGCGCTCAGAAAAGCTCGAATCAAGGGGGCCGTCCCGCAGCGCTTTGTTGCCGCTGCCCTCTGAACCATCACGGGATCCCCTGGTGCGGATCTCCAGCGCCCTTGCCGATGGGCTGGATGCCTGGATGGGCGAAGCGATCCACGGCCATTGGTTTACCTGGTTCTTCTGGCTGGTCATCGTACCTTGCGGGCTGGCGGCAATCCTTGGCCTTTTAGGCGCGTTCCTATCCGTGATCAGCTTTGCGCATTTCCTCGCTCCAACCTGGGTCATCGCTGCCTTCCTGAGCATTGGATTCGTCGCGCCGACGCTCCTCTTCTTGATCTTCTGGTTATCCAGCCGCCGAAGCATGCATTGGAGCTTCATGGGGCGTCGCCACCACGCCAAGGCCGAAGGCGGGGACCCAAAAGCCTGTTTCGAGCGCGGCATGGCTTTCCTGGAAGGCGGCCCGGAGACGCCCCGGGACTTGGCCGAAGCCCGGCGTTGGCTGCTCAATGCCTCTGAGGGGGGCCATGTCCAGGCCATGTCCCAGTTGGCCGAGCTGCTGCGCTTCGGGCATGGTGGAATGAAAGATCTGGCCCAGGCCAAATCCTGGCTCAGGCAAGCCGTCGACGCGGGCCATCCCGGGGCTAAAAAGGCCTTGGATGAAATAGCCGATAAGGAAGCCAGGCTTGATTAAAGGTCGTTCAGGTCCCGTTATGGAAGAAGCCGTTCCACGGTTGAAACGAGATGCACGGCCTCGGCTTCAGCGCATAGGATCGGGTGTTCCCCAGGCACCGCGTCGCCGATGCCGAGAAAAGGCACTCCCGCTTCTCTCGCTGCCTCCCGGTCATGGGGACGGTCGCCCACATAAAGATGAGGCCCGGAGCAATCCTTCATGGCCAGGCGGATAAGGTCCGCCCGGCTGCATCTGGGCAGGCTGCCGAGTCGATGGATTCGTTCATCTATGCCTAAACCTTCGGCCTTGAAGTCCAGAACCAGCGGTACGTTTCCAGACACAAGCCAGATGGCATGGCCACGTTCTGCAAGCTGGTGCATCCCTTCGATGATTCCCTGAAAGGCGACGGGGACCTTGCCTTCTGGATGGAATGTGGCGCGAAACCGCGCAAGGCATGCAGCCTCAAATTGCTCGTAGGCAAGGTCTTCAAGTCCAATCCCGAATCGGGACCGGTGCAATTCGTCAACAATCTCCCAGTCCGTGGAGCCGAGGCAGGCACGGAGCTCCTCGGGCTTCGGCGCGTCTCCCCAGAGTTCTCCCAGCGCATCTCTCAGCAGCACGTAGCCACCGCCAAAGGTGCCCAGGGTTCCATCCAGATCGAAGCAGAGCGGCATGATCCACGTTAGCAACGCACCGTAGTGTTCGTAGGGGAATTATGCATGTTTGCCGCCCATACCTGGAATGTAAGGCCCTTAATCTGGCATCGTAGAAGGTGGGGGGCCGGATGGCTGCGATGAAAGCGATGCGAGCGGTCAAAGCCCTGCTCTTGGCAAGCGTGTGTGGCATCCTGCCATCAGCACAGAACGTGGCATCTGTGGTGGCTGCGACCCAAGATGCGCGGCAATCGGCGAATGAATCCAGCAAGGCCCGACTAAAGCTGTCTCAGGATTCTCTTCCTAAAGGTTCTGTCCTCCGCTATCACGTCAAAATGCGGATGCGGGGCGAAGATGCAACCATGGAAACGAATTTCCTGCTGATGCCGACGCCTGCACGGCGCTCCAACAACAAGGTTCAGAAGCCAAGGCTCGGTGGCTGGCGGCTTGAGGCGGATCGCGCCATGGGGACACCCTTCGCCCAGACCATGCTGCTGGCCCGTGCCGAGCGCTTGATGTATTTCTCGGGGCCCGCGCCCGCGCTTCGGCCGGAACCCTACGGCTTGCGTTTTGGCGCGAAGACCTATCCCGTGTGGGAAGTGCCTGTGCCAGCCAACGTGCAGGGCTTCGCAAGCCTGTTGGAAGTCGGAAAGAACACTCTGGTCCTCTGCGATGCCACCGTGAAGTTCGATACCGGTGAAGTCGCCACACTCGAAGTCCATCTCGAAGCCTTCAATTTGAAACCAGGCGCGGCTCCACCCGCGGATGGCACCGCGCTGCTCAGCACGCTACAACAGTGGTCCAGGGCCCCGAAAGAAGGAGCTGGGCGGCTGGATGACGGCATCACTGAGACGCAAAACATGGATTGAGTTTCGAGGTATGAGTTTCACATAGTCGTGGGACTACCCCGAGGAATGAAACTTTGGTGATGATAGGAGTGTGACGGCACAGAGGTCGAGTTTTCCATGGTGCATGTGAGCCCGTGTATGAGGGTCGTACCTATGCGCGCTGGTTGATGCGGCCCCTGGCCGCGACCTTACAGACCCTCGCCCCTCAATCCTCACCACCTCATCCCTGGTCAAACCCACCAGACGGGGATCAATCCGAGCAAGGCGAGGATCAAGAGCATCACCAGGCTCCAGTTGCCAGTTTGGAGGCCCGAGAAGAAGCGGGCATAGAAGCCTTTGATGATGTTGTTGCTTGACGCCGCGATCAGGATTGCGATCGAAGCCACATGAACTGGTGTGGAATTCGCTGCGGTCTGGGTCATGCCCATGATGAACGGATCCACGTCTGAAAGGCCCATGATGGCCGCCAGTGAGTAGACGCCGCCCGTGCCCAGGTGGGTCACGGCGAGATGGGTGACGAGGAGCATGCCCAGGAATATGGCCGCGAACAGAAAGGCTGCTTTCAATTCGAGGGGATTGCGCGTCGCTTCTATCTGGGTCACCCCATTCTCGACAACATCCTCCCTCCGCGACCACAGCCACCCGCTGAAAACCGCAGCCAAGCCGAGGAGGCAGAATGCCGGCCCCAGCTTGAACATCAACTCCTGGTTGAATAAACCCACCAGCACCGCCAGCCGCAGATACATCATTCCCGAGGCGCCAAGAATTCCCCCGGAGATCGCATGGGGACGGTTTTCGCGGGCTCCCTGCTTCGCCAGCACCAATGTGGTGACCGTGGATGAATAAGCGCCACCCAACAGCGCGGCAAGAAATACGCCGCCATGTCCCTTCAGCATCCTTTGCAGAACATAGCTGCCATAGGACACGGCGCTGACGGCCACCACCACCAGCCATGTCTTGAAGGGATTGATCTGGAAGGAAGTGAATTCGCGGTTCGGCACCACCGGCAGGATCACAGCGGTGAGCAGCATGAATTTTGTGAAGGCGATGACCTCCGTCGGCGCCATCCGCTTCGCGATGCCCTCGAGCCCGGATTTCAGCTCCAGCAAGAAAAGATGGATGACCACCAAGGTGGTGGCGATCCAGTACTGTTCCCGTAGGACCAGGGCACCTACGAGGTAGATCGCCAACGCCGACATTTCCGTCGTGGTGCCGGCCTCATCTGTTTCGGAGCGCTTGTGCCAGTAGGACACCATGCCGAATCCGCCCACTACCGCGAACCCCAGCACCAGGGGAAGAACCTGCCCCCCGGACAGCAAGGCCATGGCGTAGCCGAGGAGGCCGATGATGGGGAAGGTGCGGACTCCGCCGAACACCCTGTGGCCTTCGACGCTGCGCTCTTCCCGGTCCAAGCCCACCAGGAACGACAGCAGAAGGACCAGGACGATCTTCAAGCCATCGGGTGGGATGAACGAGAACAGATCCTTCAGCACAAAGACTCCCCCAGGTGCTGACATGGTAGTCCCGACGGAAGGCGCGTGGGCAGATCCCGGATCAGAAAAAGGTCAGCGCCGTCACTTTCTTCGAAGTATTCGAAAAACCCATCCCTGAGCCGCTGCTTTCCTTGGTTTCGTTCGAAACCACCAATCGGCTGCCCAGCACAGTCAGTTTGCGGGACTCGCGGTTGTTAGCAGTGAAACTCATGAGGAACTTCGAAGCTTTGATTGCGATGGCATGTTCGGTGGCCAGGGGGACCCCGCTGCCGTCGAGCCACACCTTCAGGGTCTCTTTGCGATCTTTGATCATGCTCTTCTCTTCGGAACTGGCGACCGGGTCCAGTTTGAAGACCACCAGCCGCGCGGGTTTGCCCTGGCAGGTGTCGGGCCTATCCTCCAATACCGTGGCGCCCTTGAGTTGCTGGAGCAGGTGGTCGCTCTGGCTAAGAAAGGTGGCGGCACCAAGGCCGTTGAGGGCACTCAAAGAATCCAGGTTGGGTGTGGCGGCTTCCGGGTCCACGGCCTTGAGTTGCGTTTCCTGGCGGGCGCCTTTGATCTGTTGGGGGGTCCAGCCCAGGCGCAGGCCGTTGGGCCCGTCTTCGATCTGCACAGTGCTGCGTGTCTGCTTGACGTGGCCCTTCTTGCCTTCGCCATCCTGGGTCCAGTTCTGGATATCAGCCGTGGCGCGGATGGTTTCGCCGCCTTGCAGCCTGGATAGGGTGTTGCGTAGGTCCGTCAGGCCATCGGCAGCGCATGGTAGGGCTGCAAGAAGAACCAGGTGAATCAGTTTGGGCATGGGTTTCTCCGGCTTGGGATGCGGTTAAGAGGAACAAAGGTTCCGAGATAGAATCTATGTTTGGAGCGACCATGCCGTTTAGGGACGAATGCGGAGTATTCGGGATTTCTCCCCAGACTGAAGCCGCGCGGCAGACTTACCTTGGGCTCTACGCCCTTCAGCACCGGGGCCAGGAGGCAGCGGGCATCTGCTCCCGGGAGAATGGCAAGCTTTTCCTCCATAAAGCGCAAGGGCATGTGGCGGATATTTTCGACCAGCCGACCCTGGATTCACTTCCGGGCGACACGGCCATAGGACATACACGCTACAGCACCACGGGCGGAAATGTGGCGAGCGCCGCCCATCCATTCCTGATCCACGGGCGGTTCGGCCAAGTGGCGCTCTGCCACAACGGCAATCTCACCAACACCGAGACTCTGCGTGCGGAGCTCATCCAGGAAGGGCATACGTTCACCAGCCCCAGCGATTCGGAAATCATCCTGGCACTCATCAACCGGGCCGACGCCACGAATGTGGACGATGCGGTCATAGAAGCTCTGAAGCGATGCGAAGGGGCCTTCTCGCTGCTGGTTCTCACTGAAGACGCCATCATGGCGGTGCGGGATCCCCACGGTTTCCGGCCGCTGGCGATGGGTGAACTGGCCAGTGCGGTGGTCTTTTCATCCGAGACCTGCGCTTTCGATCTGCTGGGTGCGAACTATGTGCGGCAGGTCGAACCGGGCGAGCTGGTCATCGTGCGTGGCGCAGCAGTGCAATCCAGGTTTCCGCGGCCGAAGGTCCAACCCAAGCCCTGCTCTTTCGAACATGTCTATTTCGCAAGGCCTGATTCCAATGTGTTTGACCGCAGCGTCATGGCCACGCGGCGCGAGATGGGCCGCAGGTTGGCGCGGCGCCATCCGGTGGCAGCCGATCTCGTGGTGCCTGTACCCGACAGCGGTATGAGTGCGGCACTGGGTTATGCCGAGGAAAGTGGGATCCCGTTTGAATTCGGCATGATCCGCAATCACTACGTGGGCCGAACCTTCATCGAGCCCAAGCAGAGCATCCGCAGTTTTGGCGTGAAGGTGAAACTCAATCCTGTCAGGGATCTGCTTGAGGGCAAGCGCGTGGTGCTGGTGGACGATTCCATCGTGCGCGGCACCACCTCGAAAAAAATTGTGGAGCTGGTGCGGGCCGCCGGCGCCAAGGAAGTCCACCTGCGCATCTCCAGCCCGCCGACGACGCATTCCTGCTTCTACGGCATCGATACGCCCAGCCGCGAACAGCTCATCGCCTTCAACCGCGATAATGAAGCCATCCGCGCCTTCGTGGATGCGGACACGCTCGGCTATCTCACTCTGGAGGATCTGCAAGCCTCTGTGCGGGATCCCGACGGCGGCCAAGGTTTCTGCTACGCCTGCTTCACGGGCGAATATCCAGTGGTGCCGGAGTCCAATGGTGCCTGCTGAAGCGTTCGCCAGAGGCGCTACGGGCCCGCTCCAGGCGCGATTTGAGGACGGCCTGCGTTTTCTCGCCACGGCATTGGCGCTTCAGGGCGACCACCGCAACGGCGCAGCAACGCTGAGCGCCGCTTGCGATGCGATGAAATGTTTTTTATCCATCTTCCAGGCCGCCGCCGAACGGCATCTGGAAGACCGCGATGGGGAAGTGGCACGGCTCAAAGACCAGTGCGAGGCTTTGCTCGATCTGGATCAAGAGCCTGAAGCGCTTTTGCAGAGCGTGATCGAAGCCGCGCGATTGAGCCGGGACCGGGCGGCTGCGTTGCTGCCGAAACTAGGCGGCGGGCAGTAGAGCCGGCAGGCTGCGTGCTCACCGCCAGTTCAGGCTGCCCATCGGGAACATCCTCGGCACCGCATTTCCGGCATACCGCACGGGGACGCCGGCGCCTTCTGAAGGTGAAGGGACATTGTTCTTCAAGTGGATCCGCAGATCCGCCAGCAGCGCGGCCCGGAACTCCAGGAAACGGATCTCCCGCTCTGTGAAAAGAGGCTGGTAGTCGCTCTCGACGATGACGGTGGCCTCGGGCACGCTCCCTCGAAGCGATTGCAGGGGAAAGATCCGAAGACCGAAACGGTCCACCAAGGTCCATGGATTCGGTTGAAAAGCCACCCCCTGGGCGAAGGCCAGGGAGGGCAGGAGCGCAAGGATCAGGAATCGGGATTTCATCGGGGACGTCTGAGAGGTGGGCGGACCGGCAAAGAGGTTCCGGCTACCTTGGAAAGATGAAGATCGCAATCCTGGGTCCCACGGCCTCCGGCAAATCCGGACTGGCGGCAGCCGTGGCCCGGCGTGTCGGCGGAACCGTCGTCAATGGCGATCCGTTTCAATCCATCACCGGCTTGGCCGTTGGAACCGGCCAGCCTTCCGAAGCAGAACAAGGCGTAGCGCCCCACCTGGGTTATGGCCTGCTGCCGCTCTCCACCCGGCCCAATCCCGCACTGTTCGGGGGACAGGTAAGGATGTGGCTTGGGTCCATCGACAAGCCGGTGCTCGTGACAGGATCCGGGCTGTACCTCCGCGGGATATGGGGCCAGTTGACAGACCTTCCCGAAGTGCCGGAAAGCATGGTTGCGAAAGTTCGCCATTGGTCCATGGTGCTCGGTGTGCCGCGACTTCATCGCGTGCTTGCAGGGGTGGATCCGAAGAGGGCGGCGGAGCTTCACCCCAATGACGGGGCGAGGGTGACCCGGGCCTTGTCGCTTCATCTGGCTACGGGACTGAAAGCTTCAACGTTGCTCACGGGTGTGCGGCTTGGTGTTCCCGAGGGCTGGAGGGTTCTCATCGTGCTTTCAACGCGCGAGATGCAGCGCAAGCGCGTTGAGCAAAGAGTGGCGGAGCAGATGAGATCGGGCTGGCAGGATGAAGTGGCGCGCCTGTTGGCAGCGGGGCATCTTGCCGACCTGGAGGCCTTGAGGCCCTTGGGCTACCTGGGTTTGGTGGCGATGGTGGAGGGCAGCCGCCACTCGGGGGTCTTGGGAATCGTCCAGGAGACCCAAGCCTTCGCCAAACGCCAGGCCACCTGGTTCCGCAATCAGTTGGGGGATGTGCCTCATTGGAACCCAGATTTGGAGCCCTTGGATGCGGCTTTTGAAAAGCTGGGACTTTCATGAAACCTGAGCGCAAATTCAATGGGGCAACATCCCTCATGATGGTCCGCGGCGTTGACTGGGCCTGGATCGGCCTCACTTCCAAGGATGGCCTAAACCGCCTGAGGATGGATCTGCTCGAAGCCCTGGACCTCCTCTTCATCGACCTGAGATGGTCCGGTGTGCGGCGAATCTGCTTGAGCGACGCAGGCTGGATGCACGGGCGCGGGCGCAACTTCTGCGCAGGTGCCGATCTCAACGAGGTGTCCTTGCTGAATGCGGGCACCGCCGATGCCTTTGCCCGCCGTGGCCAACGGGTGATAGAGCATCTGATGTGGCCCGGTTGGCGCTCCCTTACGCTGATCAGCGGCGCTGCAATGGGCGGCGGATGCGATCTGGCCTTGGCCGGTCAGGAACGCTGGGGAGTCGATGCCGGATCTTCATCAGAGCTGGGACACTTGAAGCTTTCACACCCGGCGGCGCTGCATGGCATTCTCACGGGCTTCGGCGGCACCGTCCGTTTGCTGGAAGTGTTGGGTGCGGCCGGCGCGGATCGCCTCTTCCAGGGCATGGAGCGCTGGGACACAAAGCAAGCCTTGGAAGCTGGAGCGATCCAGCGAAGACTGGGACCCGAGGAAGTGCAACGGGAAGTGGAATGCTATTTGAGCCCGCGGCCCTTTTCCCAACCACACTAGGGTTATTCCAGAGGGGCCGGGGTTGCGGGAATGGTGTGAAGGTGGTCGTATGGGATCTTCAGATCTTTGGGAGATATCATGCGAAAAGCTTTGCCGGTCCTCTTTCTAAGCGCCGCCTGTGCTCTATCTGCTCAGAGCCAAGAGCAACCGGCCTCCCACCGCTTCGGATTGAACCTCCAGATGATGTTTCCCACCGACACCGCAGGAAAGCTCTACAAAGCGGGCTATAACATCGGCATCCCCTTCTATTTCCGTCAAGGTGAAGAAGTCGAAGGACGATTGCGCATAGAAATCGGCCATTTCGAAGGGAAGAGCCGGAGCGACTATCCGGGCGTTGAAGTGATCAGCGCAGACACACGTTTCATTGGCTACGATTGGCTGGTCAGGATGGGCCCATCGAGAGCTCCGGGTGTGGATTTCCTCATCGGTATTGGCGGCGCCCATTGGTATCAGAGCCGAACTTACACCTCCAGCGTCGGCACCCCGGCCAGCAATTACACCGACGAGGGGTATGGGGACAAGATCGCCTTCGTTTTATCCGTAGGATTCATCTTTCATATCAATAGCCGTGTGGGAATCGAAGCCAAGCAGATGCTTACATCGTTGCCAAACTCGCAACGCGATTTCCACGATGCTGATCTGAGCCACACCTCCGTGGGAGTGGCGTTCCGGTTCTGAGCCGATAGCCATCCTGTCACTCGAACCAGCCCATGGCTGCGCCGATCCCGATGAGCCCCGCATAAGCCAGGCAGCCGCAGCAAAGGGGCGTATAGGCTGCGCAGACGCCGCGCCAGGTATCGGTGCGGTGCAGGCGCGCCAGGGTGATGCCTTGGATGGCGGGGCCGCCCAGAGCCACGAAGACATTCAAAATCGGGACCAGGTAGAAGACCATGAAAAAGCCCAGGTAATAGCCGTTGGCCCGCATGGTCTGGCCAAGCCCCCGGCCATCCCGGAGACCGCCCCAGATCCACAGGAAGAAGTGGCTCAGGACTCCACCCACGAAGAATCCCGCGAGGACCGACAGTGGGATCAGCACGGTGTAGAAGAGCCCCAGGCCGGCAAAGATCCAACCCTCGGGACCCTTTGCGGTTCCCTGGGTCGCCAGGATGCCGCCCATCACAGCCAGCAGGATTCCGATCAAGGCCATGAGCAGGGTGATTGGCAGGGAACACAGCAAGGCGAAGCGCAAAGGCGCCCCCAGGCCATCCGTGACGGGGATGCGATCCACGAGATTGTATGGAGTCTTGAAGAGCAGTTGGAACATGGTGCCCACACGGCGCCAGAAGCCCGGAATACCTTCCAGATCCTCGAAAGGGATGGGTCTTGGGTCGTCTGCGGAAGGGGGCTCTGGTGACCCATCAACGTCATAACGGGGTGGCTCGTACGGATTCTGGGACGGCATGTCCACCAAGACTCCACGAAAACGCAGAGTCTAGCACTCGTTATACTCAGTCTTTTCGGATTCACGTTTGAACAACGAACTTCAGACATTCGGTTCATACCGCCTGATCGAACGGCTGGGCGAAGGCGCCATGGGCACCGTGTGGCGGGCCATGGACCTGCGCCTGGAGCGCGAGGTCGCCCTGAAGATCCTCCGCAACGCAGACGAAGTCAGGCATCGCGCGCTTCTGAAAGAAGCCAAGATGGCCTGCCAGCTCAACCACCCCAACATAGCCCATATCTACGAAGCCGGTGAAGTGGAAGGCACTCCCTTCATCGCGATGGAATTGGTCGTCGGGCAGACCCTGGGCCACCTTGTAAAGAAGCAGGTTGAAGGGGCTCTGCTGACGAGCATCGCGATGCAGGCGGCATCCGCGCTGCACTATGCCCATCAAAAGGGACTCGTCCATCGCGATATCAAACCCGACAATCTGGTGCTGAACAACGAAGGAATGTTGAAGATCCTGGATTTCGGCATCGCGCAGCATCAGTCGTCCACGCCGTTGAACGGGCCCACGGGCCATCACGCCACCCTCGTCGAACGCACCGCACCGGGCTACAGCCAAGGCACCCCGGCCTACATGAGCCCCGAGCAGGCCAATGGGTGGGCCGTAGAGCCTTACAGTGACCAGTTCTCCCTTGGCGTCGTGCTCTATGAGCTGGCCTCGGGCGTGCATCCCTTCATGAGGGCGACCTTGGTGGAGACATTGTTCGCCGTGGTGAAGGATCAACCCACGCCCCTGCGCGCTGCCAGGCCTGATCTGCCCCTGAATCTCGGGTTGGTGATCGAGCGGATGCTGGCAAAAGTGCCCGAAGAACGATTCCCTACCCTTCAGGTTGTGGTGGAAGCCCTGCAGGAAGGCCAAGCCACGCAGATGACGCCGTTCTTTTCGGGAGTGCCCACCGAGAGGGTCCGCCGGTCTGGCGTTCCAGCCATCGGCAAGCCTCGGCGTTTCTGGCTTATAGCCTTCGCGGTGGCATTGCTGCTGATGGTTGGCGGAGCTTATACGTGGTGGCGGACCCGCACTCCGGAAAGCGGTCTTGGAATGGCGCGGTCGGCTTCCACCACGGATTTCGCAAAAGGCCGCCGTGTGGTGGCGATCCTGCCAGTGGAAATGCTCACGGGCGACGAATCACAAGCTTGGCTCAGCAGCAGTTTTGCAGATGCCATGGCCTCGGGCCTTGTGGCGCGGGAGGATGTCCTGGTGGTGGATCGCCTGCGGATCACCGAGGCCATGCATCAGCTGGGCGAGGTTCCCGGGCAACCCCTCCGCGCCTTTGGCCAGCTGGCCAAGGTTCTGAATGCCGAATGGGTGGTGCAGGGGACCTATCAATTGGTGGAAGGCAGGGTGCGGATGGGCATCCGAATTCTTGATAGTGCCAGCGGCACGGTGCTCAAGCAGTTTTCAGTGCAGGGATCCGAGGCCAAATTGCTTGAAATCGAGGACGAATTGCAACGTCGGTTGCCAAGAGAAATGGGCCTCAGCAGCGACGATGGCGGCATCCGGTACCGGGCCAGGAATCCGCGCACCAGGGAGCTTTTCATCAAAGGTAACGCCCTGTTCACCCAAGGTGGAATGGATTCCCTGGTGCTGGCCAAATCCATGCTGCAACAGGCTTTGGACCTGGAACCTGACTATGCTCCCGCCCATGCTGCCTTGGCCTGGACCCTTTCGGAATTGGGCAGCACGAGATCCTTGAGCCAGGGCAAATTCGACGAGGGCCAGGACCTGTTCACAGAAGCAAAAGCCCACGCGGAAAAGGCCATCCAGCTGGATCCCCATAATGAGATGGCCTTCCGTGCGCTGTCTGCCATCAAGCTGCGCCGAGGGGATGTGGATGGTGCGAGCAAGGCCGCCCTTGAGGCCATCCGGATGGATCCAGGTGACACGCGGGCCTACCACGTTCTGGCGGATACCTTCGCGGGGCTGGATGGCGAGGAAAACCACCTCGTTGCCCGCCGCTATTTCGAAAAAGCCCTCACGCTTGATCCGGATAATCCACAGGCCCATTACCGCTATGCCGTGCTCCTGCAGAACGACGGCGATCTGGAAGACGCCTTGCGCCATGCCGATCGATCGATTGAGCTCAATCCTTCGAAGGAGTTCGCCTACGTTACCGCCGCGGATGCTCTTTTGTGGATGGGCCGGGCGCCCGAGGCTGAGGCCCGCATTGCCAAGGGACTGAAGGAGGCCCCAGGCTCTACGGTGTTGAAAAGCCTGGATGCCTATTGCGCCTTTGAACGGGGCGATGCGCAGGCTGTGAAGCGTTATGCCGCAGATCTGAGTTCCGAATGGCCCTCGGAACATTCCAACCAGGTGCTACTGCAAGGTCTTGTGAAGGCCGCCGCCAAGGATGTCCAAGCGACCCTCGCGGTTTATGGGGCCTTTCTTCGCCGTTGCCAAGCCGTGGATTGGAATACCCGGCGCCATAACGAGAAACGTGTGACCTCGGTGAACCTCTATTTCATGGCCCGGACCCTGGCGAAGCTAGGGTTGAAGACCGAGGCTAGGCCGCTGGTGGATCTCGCCGACAAACTTCACACAGGCAAACACAAGGTTGCCCAGAGGGATCCAGCCTTTAGATAGCCTTTGGGCGCTAGGCCGTAGGCTGTAGGAAGAACAGCCGTAGGCCGCTCCAAATCGCCTTCAGCCCAGAGCCCGCAGCCTACAGCCCAGGGCCTGTTTTTCTGGCGTCCGCGATCAAAGCCTCGATCCGGACCCGCACTTCCTGCATGAGTTCATCCCGGTTGGTATAGGAAGTTGTGTCCACGGGCTCGCCGAAGCTCACCACGTAGCGGCCGGGGCGGACGAAGATCGTGCCCCAGGGCAGCGTCTGGAAGCCGCCCACGGTGGCCAAGGGCACGATGGGCACACCGGCATCCATGGCCAGCTGGAACCCGCCTTTCTTGAAGGGCAGGAGTTCACCTGTGTGGGTGCGGGTGCCCTCCACGAAAATCACGACGTTCCGGCCGCGGCGGATCTTCTCGACGGCTTCCTTGATGCTCTGGATGGCGCGGTCCCGCTTTCCGCGGTCGATCCAGATGACGCCCGCGCACATGGCCGCCCAGCCTACGAAGGGAATGAGTTTCACTTCCTTTTTCGCGATGTAGACCGCGGGTACCGGGATGGCGTTGATCAGCAGCGGCGGATCCATCTGGCTTTCGTGGTTGCTCATGAATATCACAGGTTGGCGCGTGCTGCGGATGTCTTCGGGCAAGGCCTCCCAGCCTCTTCGCTCCAACGAGATCCCGGAAACCCAGAACATCTGCCGGGCCCACAGCGGTCCAATGGTGAAAAAGGCTTTGCGCGGCCCCAGGAAAGGCGTGGCAACCAGAATTCCCAGCACCGTGAGCGGCACCGTGAGCAGGGTCCACAAAAAGGTTAAACAGCCCCATATAAAGGTTTGTCGCCAGTATTGCATCTATTTGGAATCTTGGATGGACCAGCGGTCGGTGCATCCTTCGCTTTCCACCACGCGGTCGCTGTGCCGGGACCTCAGGTCGTGCTGAACGTCCTGCATGGCCGTGAACAGTGCCTCTGGAATTCCCAGGCGGTGAAGGTCTTCAAGCCTGAACCAAGTCACGCCGCTGGCGTCCCTGCGAGCTTCATGGTCCGTGAGAATTTTTTCCGTGATGCTCAAAGGAACCCCCCCACCATCCATTGAAACGCAATGCTGGCTGGCGGGACAAGGCTCGAAGCGCAAGTGCACTGAATGATCCTGGTCCGATGAAAAACCGCTTCTCAACTTATGGCAGTACTAAGTGATCGCAGCTTCTTTCCTGAAGTCCATGATGGCCAAGCCAACCGCCGAGGATGCCCTGGCAAACGGAGCAGATGACTTCAACATTTCCGTCGCTTCGCCGTATCTGGTGGCATTGATGGCGCTTGCGATCTTGCCGGCCTCGTCATGGAAGGTCCCATGCCGGGTCACGCATTTGGCATAGGTTTCGAGCGTGCCGAATTTGGCCTTCCCCTCGCCTTGCAACCACAGTCCCAGTTCACAGCAATCGTCCTTCCCGATGCAAACGGCATCCAAAGGCTCCTTCTGAAATATGGCCATGCGGAACTTCACCTTCCATTCAATGTGATTGATCAATGCTTGTTCCAGATCCATTGGCCACCTGCAATGAGCTTCGGAGTGGGAGCTTTGCCGCTTTTGGATTGATCGGATGTCGCTCCGTGACTCAATGTGGGCTTCGCAGGGTTCTTTGACAAGATGGCTTAGGGGCTTTAGGCGATTGGTTCCCACCTGCAAGCTGGGTCGAGGTGTTGCTTTCCGTTGAATTAGACCTTGCCCATTGTTTGGACTGACTGGGCGTGGTAATTTATTTATTCATGGCAGGTAATTTTTTTACAAAGCCAAACTTATTGCAGAAGAACGCGACCCAGGTTGTCATCCTCGAATGAAACAGGGGACTTTGGTGCTTGATTACAAATCCTAGGAAGGGTTCCCGTGGATCCCCAGAAGGTCGAAAAGCTGGTCTCGGAAGTAGTGCGGGAGGTGTTATCCCGGCGCGGAAATGGGCGGCGCATCGCCATTGGTTCTGATCATGGAGGCTTTGACCTGAAGGTGCGGTTGCTGGATTTGCTGGAAAAGAATGGCTATGCCGTCCTGGACGTGGGCTGCCATGGGAAGGAGGCTTGCGATTACCCGGATTTCGCCAAAGCCGTGGCCCAGGCTGTTCTGCGCGGTGATTGCGCGCAGGGGATCATGATCGATGGAGCCGGCATCGGCTCGTCCATGGTGTGCAACCGTTTCCCTGGAATCCGCGCGGCCCTTTGCTACGACATGAAGACGATCCTGAACTCCAGGGCGCACAACGATGCGAATGTCCTTACCTTGGGCGCGGCAGCCAATCCCCCCGAGGTGGTGGATGCCATGATCCTGTCTTGGCTGGCCACGCCTTTCGAGGGCGGGCGGCACCAGAAACGCGTCGACAAGATCGAACGGGACGTCTGATATCGTGGGATTGGCAGCGTTGGTGGAGTTGGAATGGATGAAAAAAGACTAGTGGATCTGATCACCCAGGAAGTGCTGAAGGCCATTGGAAACAAAGGCGCTGCGCAACCCTTCGCTGGGCCCATCACAGCCGGGATCGACTCGGAATTGGCGGCCATGATCGACCACACCCTGCTCAAGCCGGAGGCCACGGCCACTGAGGTGGAAAAGCTCTGCAAGGAGGCGCGGCAATACGGGTTCTACTCGGTTTGCATCAACACCTCCTGGGTGTCCCGTTGCCGGGACCTGCTGAGGGGATCCAAGGTCAAAGTCTGCTGTGTTGTGGGCTTTCCCTTGGGCGCCATCGATTCACGCACCAAGGGCTACGAAACCCGGGAAGCCATCTCCAATGGGGCCGATGAGATCGATATGGTCATCAATATCGGGGCGCTCAAGTCCGGTGATCTGGATCTGGTTGAAAAAGATATCCGGGCAGTGGTCCAAGCCGCCCGGAACAAGGTCACAAAGGTGATTCTTGAGACGGGCCTCCTCACGGACGAGGAGAAGGTCACGGCCTGCCAGATCTGCAAGAAGGCCGGCGCGACGTTCGTGAAGACCTCCACCGGCTTCGCGAAAGGCAGTGCCGCCACCGAGGCCGACATTGCGCTCATGCGCAAGACGGTCGGGCCGCGGATGGGCGTGAAGGCATCGGGCGGAGTGCGCTCTGTGGCAGATGCCAGAAAGATGATTGCCGCTGGCGCCACCCGCATCGGGACCAGCTCAGGAGTGGCCATCGTCACCGGTGGCGAAGGGAAGGGGTACTGACATGAGCGATGACAAGCTGACTCTCAGAGCCTATGTCTTCATCGATTCCCTCCAGCCGCAGCTTGCGGCCTTCGTGGGCCTCGGCTCCCGGGGCTTTCCACCACTCAAGGAGCAGGCTTCTGTTTATATCGAGGTCGCACCTGGCATCGCCATCAACAAGATGACGGATGTTGCATTGAAGGCAGCCAAGGTGCAGCCTGCGGCCCAGGTGGTGGAACGGACCTTCGGCATGCTGGAAGTGCACGCTTTTGACAAAGGCGAAGTGCGCACCGCCGGCGAGGCCGCCATCGGGCATTTCGGGCTCACCGAAAAGGACCGCCTGACTCCCTTCGTAGCTACCTGCGAGGTCATCCGGTCCGTGGAACCCATGCATGCCCAGATCATCAACCGCAACCGCTATGGCCACATGATACTGCCCGGCCAATCGCTCTTCCTTTTTGAATGTGATCCCGCCGCTTACGCTGTGTTGGCGGCCAACGAGGCCGAGAAGGCCGCGGAGGTCTTCCTCATCGATCTCAAACCTTATGGAGCTGTCGGGCGCCTGATGATGGCCGGCGCCGAATCCGAGATCGACAGCGCCATGCAGGCCGCCATCGAAGCGATCAATTCCATCCACGGCCGTCCTTATCGGACCAAAGCTTAGGGGCCGTTATGAAATAAACAGTGCTTTTCTGAGTATTTTGTTACGGCCCCTTATGCCGGACCACCATCGCAATGACAAAGGTAATATTTTTGCAACGGCCTGATTTTTTTAACACATTCTTTGTGGCAACCCGCCACTCACCATCCAGGGAGAAACGTATGAGTGAAGCGCTCGGCATGATCGAAACCAAGGGATTCGTGGCCATGACAGAAGCCTGCGACGCCATGTTGAAGGCGGCCAGGGTCCAGCTGGTCGGCTACGAAAAGATCGGCGGCGGCTACGTCACCGCCATCATCCGCGGCGACGTGGCCGCTGTGAAGGCCGCGGTTGAAGCCGGCTCCCTCGCTGCGCAGAAAGTCGGCGAGATCGTCTCCGTGCACGTCATTCCGCGTCCCCACGAGAACGTGGATTCCGTCCTTCCCCTTGGCCACCCCAGCGCGACGACCTAAGCTGCCATTCACTAATTAACCCTGGAGTCCAACCATGTTGATCGCCAAGGTGGTGGGCGATGTCGTCGCAAGCCAGAAGGTGGGCGGCATCGTCGGCCACAAGCTGCTGCTGATCCAGCCCGTGGATATGAAAGGCACCGCAAAGGGCAACCCCCTCGTGGCTTCGGATGCTGTGGGTGCGGGTGCTTCAGAATGGGTGATCGTCTGCCAGGGCAGTTCCGCCCGGATGACACCCGTGAGCGAAGGCCGGCCCGTCGATGCCGTTGTCATCGGGATCGTGGATGCCATCCAGTTCGAGGGCGAAGAAGTCTACAAGAAATCCTGAATACACAAGTGTGGCGAGGCTCAAGTATGGAAATCGATCGGGCCCTGGTCTCGAGAATCGCTGAACGCGTTCTCCGCGAGCTGGAAGGCGCTGAAGTGACGGCGCCGGGGACACTTTTGGGCTGCTTCCCCGATGTTGCCTCCGCCATCCAAGCCGCGGAGAAAGCATTTCAAGCCTACCGGTCCATCGGCCTGGAACGCCGAATGGAGATCATCCAGCGCCTTCGTGAAGGTCTTCGCCTGCGGGTCCAGGAACTGGCGAGCATCGCGGTCCAGGAGACCGGGATGGGACGCCTCGAGGACAAGGTCAAGAAGAACCTGCTGGTCATCAACAAGACCCCCGGTCCTGAAATCCTCCGGGCGGAAGCTGTCTCCGGCCAGCATGGCCTCTGTCTCGAGGAGCTGGCACCGTGGGGCGTGATCGGCGCCATCACACCTTCGACCAACCCTTCCGAATCCGTCATCAACAACGGGATCGGCATGATCTCCGGCGGCAATGCGGTGGTCTTCAATGCGCACCCGTCCGCCAAGCAAACTACCGCCTTCACGATCGACCTGATGAATCGATTGCTGGTGACGGAAGGGGCGCCCGCCAATCTCATCACCTGTGTGTCGGAACCCACCATCGAATCCGCCAATGAGCTGATGCGTTCACCAGGCATTAAGTTGGTGGTTGTGACCGGTGGACCGGCGGTGGTGAAGGCCGCCTTCGCCTCGGGGAAAAAGGTGATTGCCGCAGGACCGGGCAATCCGCCCGTGGTGGTGGATGAGACCGCAGATCTGGAACAGGCTGGGCGCGGCATCGTCGCAGGTGCTTCCTTTGACAACAACATCGTGTGCGTATGCGAAAAGGAAGTGATCGCGGTGGAGGCCATTGCCGATCGCCTGAAGGCCGCCATCGTGGCGGCGGGAGCCTATGAACTGCGTGGCCCCGAAATCGCCACGGTGGAGAAACTGGTTGTGGACGGTTGGCACCCGAACAAGGAATTCGTCGGCAAGGATGCGAGTGTCATCCTCCGGGCAGCGGGGATTTCGTTCACGGGCGACCCCCGCCTGATCTTCGCGGACGTGCCCTTCGACCACCCTTTCATCCAGGCCGAACTGCTCATGCCCTTGATCGGGTTCACCCGCGCCCGGGATATCCATGAAGCCATCGAACTCGCCGTGAAGGCAGAGCACGGCTTCAGGCACACCGCGAGCATGTACTCCAAGAACATCGACCATCTCGATGAAATGGCCCGCGCGGTGAACTGCTCGATCTTCGTCAAGAACGGAGCCAACTTCAACGGCCTCGGCTTCGAAGGGCCTGGATCCACTTCCTTCACCATCGCCTCTCCTACGGGGGAAGGGATGACCAACGCAATCCATTTCACAAGGCGCCGGCGTTGCGTGCTCAAGGACCACTTCCGAATCGTTTGATCAACCGAGACTGGATTCATCCATGGCCAAAGCGAAAGCAAATCCGGTTCCGACCCTCGGAATCATAGAGCTCTCCAGCATCGCCAAAGGGCTGATGGTCTGCGACCTCATGTTGAAGAAGGCGGAAGTGCGCCTGCTCCGGGCCGGACCTGTTGGCAGCGGCAAGTTCATGATCCAGGTCACCGGTGACGAGGCCGATCTCCTGGAGGCTGTGGAGGAGGGACGGGACAAGGCAGCGCCTTATTTGGTGCACTGGACCTTCATCCCGAACCTGCATGCCCAGGTGCTTGCAGCGCTTCAAGGCAAACGGAGCACGACAGTCCCCACGGACGCGCTTGGCATCATCGAAGCCCAGGCTCTGGCTGCGCTGATCCAGGCTGCGGACGTAGCTGTTAAAACCACCGCAGTACGGTTGTTGGAAATCACCTTCGATCTGGATATGGGGGGGAAGGGCTATTTCACCCTGACCGGCGATTTGGCTGAAGTGGAAGCCGCCCTCGCCACCGCGGAAGCCTTGCTCCGGAAGGAAGGCGCCTTCATCCAAAGCGAGATCCTGGCCCGCCCCCACGAGCGGATCCAGACGCTCGTGCATGAAGGACTGGAGAGCCTATGCTTCTCGCGCGAGTGAAAGGTCTGGTGGTGGCCGCGCAGAAACTTGAATCCTTAAATGGCCTCAAGCTCCGGATGATCCAGCCCGTGGATGGCTCCGATTCCGCGCTGGGCGATCCCCTTGCCGCGGTGGACCTGATGGCGTCCCGTGACGGCGACCTGGTGATGTACATCGATGCCCGGGAGGCCCCCAAGGCCCTTCCTAACGCCTACGGACCCATCGATGCCTGCATTGTGGGGCTCTTGGATTCCGCCATCTGAGGAGAGGCACCATGTTCATCGCCGAAGTGCTCGCCCCGGTGGTCGCCACTGAAAAACATGCCTTCTTCGCGGGACGCAAGCTATTGCTGGTGCGCGAAATCCTGGAGGATGGCCGGCCTGGGGACCGCACGATGGTTGCCCTTGATGGTGTCCAGGCCGGCCCAGGCGACCACGTGCTCGTAGCCCGGAACGGAGGCGCCGTGGACGATGTGACCGGACAGAAAGACTGCCCCGCCAACGTCATCATCATCGCCCATGTGGATGCCGTCCAACGGAGCAAGCCAGAGGTGCTTTGAAGCATTTCAAGACCCCTGTACGCCTGCTGCGTGGATTTCTTCATCCCCGGGCACGGGATCGAAACCACCCTTGGTGAGGGGCGAGCAGCGGATGAGGCGCCAAGTGGTTAGGATGCCGCCTCGCAAGGTGCCGTAGCGGCGGATGCAACCCAGCCCGTAGTGGCTGCAGGTCGGCGTGAACAGGCATTGGGTCGGAACAAATGGGCTGAGTGTCATCTGGTAGGCGCGGATCATGCCGCGGCAGGCCCAGGCGCTGGGCTGGAAGCGCACGGGGGCCAGCGCCTCCACACAGAGGTATATGAAGAGGGTGAGAAAGGGATGGTTCATTGCCCAGGAAGTCATCCGCTTAGATCCCGGCAAGTTCTTTCTCCGCCTTGAATTTTTTAGCCTCTTCCAGGAAAGCCGGGACGAGATCTTCCTCTTTCACTTTGCGGATGAGTTCACCGCGCCGGTAGATCAGGCCTTCACCCGCGCCTCCGGCCACGCCCAGATCCGCGTCGCGAGCCTCGCCGGGGCCGTTCACAACGCAGCCCATCACCGCGTAGGTTATTCCCTCGTGATTGATCGCTTTCAGGCCGGCTTCGATCTCGTTGGCCACGCGGTTGAGATCGATCTGCACGCGGCCGCAGGAGGGGCAGCTCACCATGCGGATGCCGCCCGAGCGAAGTTCCAGAGCTCGCAACATCTCGTGGCCGACCCTGCATTCCTCTTCGCCATCCCCCGTAAGGGAAACGCGGACGGTGTCGCCGATGCCCTCGGCCAGCAGGATGCCCATGCCGATGCTGGAGCGAATGGTGCCTCCAAAGGGAGTGCCGGCTTCCGTGATCCCCAAATGGAAGGGATAGTCCACCTGCTTGGCCAGCAGCCGGTAGGCTTGAACGGTCCGCACCACGTCGCTGGCTTTCAGGCTGATCTTGGTATTGGTGAAGCCTTCCTTCTCGAGCATCTCCAGGTGCCGCAGGGCCGACTCCACCATGGCTTCCGGCGTGGCGGTGCCGAATTTCTCAAGCAGATCTTTTTCGAGAGAGCCGCCATTCACGCCGATTCGGATCGAGATGCCTTTTTCTCCCGCCTTGTCCACCACGGCGCGCACGCGATCCTGGCCGCCGATGTTGCCGGGATTGATGCGCAGGCAGGCTGCGCCGCCATCCGCAGCCACCAGGGCCAGGCGGTAATCGAAATGGATGTCGGCGATGATCGGGATGGGCGAACGGGCCACGATCTCGTGGAAGACCTCACCTGCCTTCTTCGTAGGGACGCTCACCCTGACGATCTCGCATCCGGCACCCGCATAGCTGTAAATCTGGCTGACGGTGGCTTCCACATCCCGGCTGTCGGTCTTGGTCATGCTCTGCACGGGAATGGGGGCGTCGCCCCCTACCGGCACTTTGCCCACCATGATCTGGCGGGTCTTGCGGCGGAGACTCAGAGGCGATAACTGATCGGACATCCATGACCTCGTCCAGCCGGAGCTGGGTATGAACCACTTTAACGGCTACCCCTCCAAATCAGTGGGCGGGAATGTTGAATTGGTGCCGGGGGGGGTCGACCAGGTGTTATGGTGCTCATCTCGCCCAATGAAACTAGCGGTACTTTCATCCATTGAATCTTTTGTTACACTGGCCCAACCTTCTCTAAACCACCCAGGAGGAATACCCCATGAAGATGACGACCCGCAGTCACAACGATGTGACGATTCTCTATCCCGAAGGGAAGATCACCCTAGGCGACGGGGATCAGGAATTGGGCGAGGCAGTTCGCACCTCGCTGGAACAGGGTGCTCGCAAGGTGCTCATCAATTTTTCGAAAGTCAGCTACCTGGATTCCTCGGGAGTCGGTGAACTGGTGGGATGCTATACCTCGGTGAAAGGCAAGAGCGGCGAGCTGCGTATTTGCGGCATGAATTCCCGGATCTTCAGCCTGATCACCATGACAAGCCTGCACTCGGTGTTTGATGTGAAGGACACCGAAGAAGAATCCCTCAGCGGTTTCTGAGGCCGTTGACAGAATGTGCGCCGCTCGCGCATCGGCGCTGATCGCGATTATCCTCACCACCGGCGCGGGTGGTAGCGCGGCTCAGGCCATCCTGCCGCCTTCGCCGGAGCCTAGCTTCCGGGGCTTTCTATGGGAAGGCGGAAGTGCTGATGACCGTGGCTTCGCCGCAATGGCCTCGGGATTGGTCACAGGGAGGCCTTACCCTGATCTGCATTTCGACTTGGTGCTAGGAGCCATCCGGGCCACAGACCGCTTCAGGTCGGTGGATGGAACAATTGGAGCCGACGGCACGGCCCATATCCGCCTGCACCCCTGGGCTCCGATAGTGTCCTGGGGCTGGCAGGGCGACACACTGCCGAAAAAGACCAGAATTCTACTTTTACCCGAATTGCGTAAAGGGATGCGCCTTGGCGACCTCAGATTGGAGGAATGGCGTCGAATAGCGGAAGCGCGGCTGAGGGACGAAGGATATCCAAAGGCTCGGCTGACGGTCGATCGCGATGCTTCTGGTGCACACCTGAACCTGAAATTGGAATTGGGGACCGCCAGTCTGGTGAGAGCTTCCGTAGTGAACGGGGATATTGGTCCATATAATTCAGAGACTCTGCTTAAGGTCGCTGAAATCAAAGTGGGACAGTCGATTTGGACCCCAGGCCTGCGGCGTCAGGCCTCCCGAAAAATCCGCCGCCGATTTGTTAAAGATAGGCGGCTCGAAGGTCAGGTCGAATTCTCGTATTCGAGCGATGGCACCTTGACCATTTCAGTCGATCCGGGGCCCGTGGTGCGCATCTCGACCACAGGCAAGTGGCTCAGCCAGAGGACCTTGAAGGAATTGCTTCCACTGACCCGGACGGATCACTATGGCCCCGAGCTTCTGGATGAAGGGGATCGGCTCATCATGCGCCATTACCGTGACCAGGGGTTTCTGGATGTTGAAGCCACACATGTCCGCGAAGTGGTGTCCGGCAGTGCCGAACATCCTAAAGAAGCCCGCGTCACATACCGTATCCAGACCGGGGAACGCCGCTACATCAAGCGGATTCTTTTCGAAGGGAATCAGGAACTGAACGACAAGGAGTTGAGCAAGGCCGCGAACCTGCCCTCTGGCCTCCTAGTGTTCAATGCTCCCAGGGCGACGCCCGGACTGCTGGCTGAGATCGACACGCGAATCACGAACCGATACCTCTCGATGGGGTTTTCGGATATTAGACTCAAGCGGCGCATCGAAACCCGCAATGGGGAACAGGTTCTCGTGATCACCATCCGCGAGGGGCCACGGCGCACGGTCAGGGCAATCCTCCTTGAGCTACCCGAGGGGCCGGTTTGGGATCCGTGGCGGTTCGGCGAAAGCCTGTTGCGTGCTGTCGCGGACAAACCGGCATTGCTGGGCCCCGTCTTTTCACAACGGCGCAGATATCGTTCCGATCGGCGGGAATTGGATGGCCTCATAGCTGTTCTTGAGCTCCTCCCCAGCGAATTAGGCAAGCCAAAGAAAGTCGTCCGGCTCCTTACAGAAAGGCCAGTGCCCTATGTCCGTGCGGGTCTCGCGGCGGTGCTCGGAGAGCTCAATCAGAGTGTGGCGGGTCTAGGGTCCTCCAAACCCATCGTGCGTTACCACTTTGAAGAGGACGATGCCGGAGCCATCATTCATATTGAAATTCCAGCCCAGCCTTTAACCTTTGTGCGCCGGCTTGTGGTCCAAGGCAGCCTTGAAACACAATCCCGCGCTGTCGCACGGGAAACCCAGGATCTTGAACCGGGCGATCCGTTGAACCTCGATCGGTTGAGTCGTGCCCAGGCGAACCTGGGCAATCTCGGGGCCTTCAAGCGAGTAGACGTAGTAACCATGAAGGACATCGCTGAGGGGCCTGTTGCCACGGATTTAACAAGTCCATGGAAGGACGGCGACTTGGTGTTGCGGCTTGAAGAGCGTTCCCATTGGGTTTTCAGTGAGTCCTTCGGGTACGACAAAAGCACCGGTTATTACTTTGGGTACGGTGTGCAGCGACTCAATTTCCAGGGCATGGGGCGGACGTTGGATTTTGGCTTGCGGGCGGGCGACGGCACCATCGATAGCCCCACGCTTCGACGATGGTTTCCTACGGGGGACTTTGCCCGTTCGGTGGACAGCTTCACCCTCGCCTACACAGATCCTTGGTTCTCACCGGGCTTCCTCACCCGCTTTCTGCCGGATCTGGTCAAGTACCGCGCCGAAGCCTCCTATGTCCAGGAACAGGAGACTGCCTACCTGATCCGTCGTCGCCGCTTGATGAATAGCCTGGAATGGCGGCTTGACCCCATCACCGTGGTCAGGGTGGGACACCGCTTCGAGCGGGCAGACACCAGGCTCGTGGATCTGGTGGACCTGCATACGCCTCAATACGAATCGATCGCGCACATCTTTGAAGATCCAAATCTGCTGAACAATGCCACCCATAGTCCATCGCAGTCCCAGGTTTCCGCCCCGTACGCCCAATGGGTTCGAGACACCCGCGACAATTCCTACGATCCCACCAGCGGGAGTCTCACTTCATTGCGTTTGGAGCTGGCGCTCCAGGTTCTCGGCACCAGCTCGAATTCCAGTTTTGTGAAACTCGATGCCAGGCAGCAATGGACTTGGCCCGTGGGATATCGAGCCGATGGTGGCGTTGTGAGCCTTGGCTTGCGGATTGGCGCAGCCCGGCCTACGGCTGGCACAAGCCAGGAACTGCCGCTGACTGAACGCTTCTTCGCTGGCGGATCAGGCACTTTTCGGGGAGCTGAACCGGACTATGTTGGCCCTTTGGGAAGTATTCCCTACCTCATCCAGACCCCTGACGGGAAATATGCACCCCAAGTGACTCCAGACGGAAAAAACGTCCTGTACCAACTCATCCCGATTGGCGGGCAGGGACTGGTACTGATGAATCTGGAATACCGCTTCCCCCTCATCGGCAAAACCATCGGGGGTGAAGTTTTCATGGACGTAGGCCAGGTTTATGAGCGCCTGCACCCCGTAGCCAATCCAGCGAATCCGCCCTTCCCGCCTCTGCGGGTTGCGCTTGGCCTGGGTCTCATCATCAAATTGGGTCTCCCCATCAAGATCGAATATGGCTCTGACTGGAAACGCATTTTGGGCCATCCACGCAGTGGCTTGGACAGAGACAGCCAACTGCACACCCTGTTGATATCCGCGGGGTATCAGTTTTAGGCGCAGTTACGCCTTGGCCAGCGCTTTTCTGGCCAAGACGTTACTGCGCCTTATGTCGGCCGCAGGCCGACGCGGTGGATGGTGCTCTGCGCAACATCGAAGTAGTTACTGCGCCTCCAGCTATCGGGCGCAGTGCGCCCTCCCGCTCACCATGTTCACGGAGCTGGCCTCTATGTCGGCCGCAGGCCGACGCGATGGATGGTGCCCTGCAGCAACGTTGCTTGCCTTACAGTCTTTGCTGATTGGGGAGGAGCTCTTCTGGACATCTCCGGTGGTCTGGCTACACTTGAAGATCCGCATTGGCGCGTAGCTCAGCGGTAGAGCACTACCTTGACACGGTAGGGGTCGGCGGTTCGAGACCGCCCGCGCCAACCAAACCGCCGCCCATTGGGCGGCTTTTTTGTTGCGTGCGATCCCGAACCGCCTCGGCGGTTACTCGGTCGGTGTGGGGCCCCGCTGCGCGCGCAGTGCGCGCTCCGCGACTCACATCCTCCCTAGCCGCCCGCACCACAGTCTGGGCTAAGCTGTTGATTCCATCAGCTTCCTGCCCAGCCGGAATAGGGGCCAGCCCGTGAGCAAGATGGCCACGCCGACGAGGGCGAGGCGCGTCTCGGTGACCAGGAGATGAGTGGCGACACCGGCGAGGCAAAGGATATATAAGGCTGGCAGGACGGGGTAGCCGGGCATGCTGAAACCTCCATCCCCCGTCCCTCGCCGACGCAGGATGAAAAGCGTGGAGGCCACCACCACGAGGGTCAGGGCGTCGGTGAAGATCACGTAGTTCAACAGCTTTTCGAAGGAGCCGAGAAGGAAGGCCGGCAGCAGCATGGTGGCCCCGAAAAAGAGGAGGCCGATCTCCTGTACCTGCGTGGACGGATTCACCCGCAGGAAGGCCCGCGGCAACACGCCATCCTCGGCCATGGCGTAGAAGCTGCGGGGCATCTGGAGGATGGTGGCGTTCACGAAACCGGCGGCTGAAAGGAAGATGGCGACCGACACGAGGGCCTCTCCCGAAGGTCCAAAGGTGGCCCGGGAAAGGGCCGCTGCCACCAACTTGGAGCCCGCCACGCCCTCGGTGCCAAGCGCGCGCTGGTAGGCGATGTTGATAAGCAGATACAAGGCGATGACGCACAGCATTCCACCGGTCACCGCGAGAGGAAAACGCTTGCGAGCGTCCTTCACGTCCGCTCCCAGGTTCATGGTCATCTGGTAGCCGCCGTAGGCGTAGAAGCAGGGGATCAGGGCTGCCGCGAAGCGGGTCCCCCAGGCTTTGGCGGGGATCACGTCGACGCTGGCCACCCGGGGTGCCAGCACGAGAGCCAGCGAAGCGAGGCCGATGATCATGCCGATCTTCAGAAGGGAGAGCAGATTCTGGGTTCGCGCTCCGCTCCGGATGCCCAAGTAGTTCAGCAGCAGGAGAACCAGCATCAGGGCGCAGGCCAGGGCGAGGGAGGAGTGGGGCGTCCGCCAGGCCGTGGGCAGCACAAAGGGCGCCAGGTACTCGGCGCCGATGAAGGCCACTCCGGCCGCGCCGGCGCCCTGCATGAGCGTCTGCGCCCAGTTCAGCATGAAGGCCAGGGCGGGGTGGTAGCAGTCAGCCACCACGCGGTAGTAGCCTCCTGCCCGGGGGTGGCGGGAACCGATTTCTGCGAAGGTGAGGGCGCCGAGCAGGCTGATGAGCCCGCCGACGGTCCAGGCTGCGAAGAACACTGCGGTGCTGCCGGCGGCGCCCGCGACGATGGCGGGCGTGCGGAAAATGCCGATGCCCACCACCAGGCTGAAGACCACCATGGCGGTATCAAAGGTGGAAAGCCGGGCCTGGATCTTGCCCGGTTCATCCACCATGGAGCGCCTGGTCCAGCAATTCTGCGAGCCGTTGATACTGGCTGAGATCGTTGTAGAGCTGGGCCGAAACGCGCAGCACGGGCACGGGCAAAGGATAGAGCCAAGTCTCCACTCCCCGCTCACGGAACCAGGCCGAAAGCCCGTCACAGTCTAGGCGGGCGGCAGGGGATCCTTCGCGCGCCTTTGGGAGTGGAAGCGAGGCCATGGCACCGAGCATCGAGTCCGGGCAGGGCGACTCGATGTGGAAGGCGTTGCACAGGAGGGACCGTGCCTGTAGGGCGAGGGCGTGATTGGCCGCCATCACCGCGGGCCAACCCCCCGGAAGCAGGCTGCCCACATGGCGGATGGCTTCTGGAACGCAGAGCCAGGCCGTCGGATCGCAGGTTCCGGTCCAGTCGAATTCCGCATGGAATCCCGATGAATAGCCGTGGCTGATGGCGGAAGGATGAAGGCCGGCCTGGCGGTCCCGCCGGACGAAGAGGAAGGCCGCGCCCTTCGGGGCGCAAAGCCACTTGTGGGCGTTCCCCGTGTAATAGGCTGCCCCAAGGTTGTCGAGGTCGAGTGGCACCATGCCCGGGGCGTGGGCGCCGTCCACCAGTGTGTCCACACCGCGTGCATGGAGTTCCTCAACCAGACGCCGAATGGGAAATATCAGGGCGGTGGGGCTCGTGACGTGATCCAGCAGGGCCAAGCGTGTGCGGGCCGTGACCGCCGAGAGAACGGCGGCGACCACCTGGTCCTCGGACTCGATTGGAAACGGCACGTCCGCCACGACGACTTGGGCTCCGCTGCGGCTGGCGACGAAGTCGAGGGTCTTGCGGCAGGCCGCGTAGACGTGGCTACTGGTGAGCAGTTCATCTCCGGGCGCGAAGTCCAGGGAGCGCAGGACGGAGTTGACGCCCGTGGTCGCGTTGGGAACGAAGACCAGATCAGCGGGATCTGCCCCGACAAAGACCGCGAACGCTATCCGGGCCTCGTCAAGGCGTCCTGGCAGCCTGCGTACCAGGAAGTCCACGGGTTCCGATTCCATCTCCCTGCGGAGCTCCGCCTGCAGTTGCAGCACGGCCGTGGGGCAGGCGCCAAAGGAACCGTGGTTCAGGTAGATGACCGTTGGGTCAAGGGACCAATGTTGGGCGAAGGCCTGGGGCATATGGGTAACAACTTAGCGCGGGCGGCGATCCGTAGTCCTCAACTTCCTGCAGCAACCCCAGCCCGCCACTCACTCCACCGTCACGCTCTTGGCGAGATTCCGGGGCTGGTCCACGTCACAGCCGCGCAACACGGCGATGTGATAGGCGAGCAGTTGAAGGGGCACCACATAGAGGATGGGCGTGAGCCAAGGATGCACTTTGGGAAGGTGGATCACATCCTCGGCGATGTGGTCCAGGCCTTCGTCCCCATCGGTGACCAGAGCGAGGATGCGACCATCCCGGGCGGCGGCTTCCTGAAGGTTTGACAGGGTCTTCTCCCTGTGCGCATCCCTAGGCATGAGCGCCACGATGGGAAGGTGGCTGTCGATCAGGGCGATGGGACCGTGCTTCATCTCACCGGCCGGGTAGCCTTCCGCGTGGATATACGAAATCTCCTTGAGCTTCAGAGCTCCCTCAAGTGCTATTGGATAGAGGGGCCCCCGGGCGAGATACAGGAAATCCTTGGCCTCGCGCCAGTCCTGGGCCCACTTCGCGATGTGCGGCTCCAGGCTGTTGATGCGCTCCAGCAAGGCGGGCAGTTCCCGCAGGCCCTGGATCAGTTCTGCGCGAAGGCTGGGAGCAAGGGTTCCCTTGGCTTCACCGATGCGCATCGCCAACAGCAACAGTACGGTCAGTTGCGTGGTGAAAGCCTTGGTGGAGGCCACGCCGATCTCCGGACCCGCATGGGTCAGCAGGATCGCTTCGGCCTGGCGCGCGGCGGTTGAACCCTGTACGTTGCAGATGACCAGGGTCCGCGCCCCCCGGGCGGCGGCCTCTTTCAGCGCTGCCAACGTGTCGGCGGTTTCGCCGCTTTGGGTGATGCCGATGGCCAGCGTGCGTGGTGGCACAACGGGATCGCGATAGCGGTATTCCGATGCGTAATCGATGTCGACACCGATGCGCGCCAGTTGCTCCAGGTAGAACCTGCCAACGAGACCCGCGTGCCAGCTGGTGCCGCAGGCCACGATGGAGATCCGGTCGAAGTCCCGAAGCTGCTCGGTGGTGAAGGGCAGATCCAGTTGGATGGGTTCGGAAGCCTCGATGGGCAGGCGGTTCAGCAATGTGTTCGACAGGGCCTGGGGTTGCTCGAAGATCTCCTTCTGCATGAAGTGCTTGAAGCCGCCCTTTTCGGCCGCCACGGGATCGAAGGGCACCGTGTGCACGGCTCGCTGCACGTCAAGCCCATCCATGCGGAAGATCCGTGCGCCCTTTCGCGTGATCTCAGCCAGATCGCCGTCTTCCAGGTA
Source organism: Holophagaceae bacterium (assembly GCA_025358435.1). Lineage (GTDB taxonomy): Bacteria > Acidobacteriota > Holophagae > Holophagales > Holophagaceae > JANXPB01. The sequence continues at coordinate 419 of JANYJQ010000142.1, read as the reverse complement.
GATGATCTGCCTGGTGTGGCGCAGCAGCGGCACCACGTCCGAAGCCACATAGGTTTCACCCTCACTCAAGCCGATGACCAGCGGTGGTCCGCTGCGGGCCACGAGGATGCGATCGGGGTCATCGGCGTGAAGGCAGGCCAGGGCGTAGATGCCGCGCATCTTTTCCACTGCTGCGCGGAAAGCTTTGGTGAATTCCAGACCGCCATCCATCAGGTGCGACACCATCATCGGAAAACATTCCGTATCGGTTTCGGTGATGAAGGCGAAGCCCGCGGCCTTCAATTCCGCCCGCAGCTCCAGGAAATTCTCGAAGATGCCGTTGTGGACAGCCACGACCTTGCCATCGTTGCTGCAATGGGGATGAGCGTTTTCCTCGGTGGGCCGGCCGTGGGTGGCCCAACGGGTATGGCCGATGCCCA
>JANYJQ010000132.1 GCA_025358435.1 Holophagaceae bacterium | reverse complement strand
CAATTCCGCCCGCAGCTCCAGGAAATTCTCGAAGATGCCGTTGTGGACAGCCACGACCTTGCCATCGTTGCTGCAATGGGGATGAGCGTTTTCCTCGGTGGGCCGGCCGTGGGTGGCCCAACGGGTATGGCCGATGCCCAGTGGTGCCGGGTCCTTCAGGTCGATCTTGGCCTGGAGATTGATAAGTTTCCCACTGGCCCGGGTGATGTGGAAGGTGCCATCGCCTGGCACCAGCGCCACGCCCGCGCTGTCGTAGCCGCGATATTCCAGTGCGCGCAATCCGTCCACCAGGATGGTTGCCGCGCCCTGCTGACCGATGTAACCCACGATGCCGCACATGCCGCCTCCGACAATCCAACTCTCGAAAGCTAACGCCTTCTCAACGCACAACCAAGGTGGTGGAATCGCCTCACAGTGTGTTTTTAAACAAGCCACACCTGTGGCGGGTTGGCATGGTCAGAATCGACACTCCATTTCCGGCTGGCATCTGACCTTGAAATAGCCACGACTTCCATCGCATATACACCCAGAGGACGAAAGCAATTGCCCTGTCGGAGCATTCGCTCCATCGTAGCAAGCATCGCGCTACTGCGTGGTATCTATGATGGAAGTACCGCTGCCACCGATGTACTGAACGTCACTGAAAATACCTGTTGCAAGCCACAAGTACAGCGATGTTCGGTAATCCAGCAAACGGGTCACAGTGTCAGGCCGGACGACTGGAGACAAGGGTCTGGCGGCTCCAGTTAGAATCGACTTCACAATTACACTTGCTTGGTTCCGTTAAAAGGCGGATTCATGGAAAGGCAGCAGTATCGCCCCTTGGAAGCGCTCGCGCCAGTCAAAGGAGTCAACACCGATACCGACAATTTGTTGCTGGCAGTTGTGGCCCACCGGGCCTCAAGCCTGGTGGATCGGGCCTAACCGCCGCCCGCGCATCCCTTCACGCTGGGTCCAGATCACAAATAAGCGTTCCATAAAGTACCCCACGGCCTTGCGCTTGTCGTCCTGCTTGTTCCAGGAGCGGGAGTTCGACTTGTAGGAATGCTCGATATCGAGTGCGCAGCGCACCAGCGGCCAGGACCATTCCATGTATGCTTTGAACCGGCGTTTGTCGAGTACCCAATAGTTGGCAAATGGGACCTCGGGCTCCAAGAAATAGGCATCAGGAAGGTCGAAGCCGAAGCATGCCAGCACATCGAGTGTGAACGAATGAATCAGCGGGTGCGATCTTTCGCCCTGCGCGGCAGCCCCAGTGAGTGCCCCCTTTTGGATGCCATCGACACGCCACCAGTGCCAGGCCAGAAAGTCATAACCGGTCAGCAGTTGTTCGATCTCAGCCTTTGAGCGGAAGACGAAATCAGTCTTCTCGATCTGGCGATAGGAAGTGAATCCGATCCAATCGTCGTCGTCGAACGGTAGATGGCGCCAGATATTCAGGAATGCGGCGTACTCGGTCATCGCTACCCGCGTCACCGCGGATTCGAGCTCCGGGCAGCGGTCGACGATGCTCGGATTGACGATCGGTTCCAACCCGAAACCACGATAGGCCTCGTGCTGGAAAAGTCGAGATGTATGCTCCAGTTCGAAGTAGCACTGGTAGATCATTACGATCGCCCTGGGGTCGATTGGCGTGCCATCCGAGCAGCAGGCCTGGCAACCGATGCTCTGATGCTCCCACCGATCGTTATCAGGTGATTGGGATCAAATCCGCTCGATGTGGCGATCCTCCCCGCCAGAGTCCACATCCACCGATCCGGGAGTGATTGCGGATCGGCTCCGTGCCCGACATTTCCGCCCATCCTATCGCCTACTTCCACCCACATTCTTCTCCGATTGACTACCGTCGCGTTTCCGAATGTATATACAGGAGTTACTACCGTCTGGCTCGTCCCACACGTCAACTTCAAGGGGTCAATGATGGCGTCGAATCTTCTGGGCTGTCGCGGGATGCTGTTATTGGAACCCTGGCCCATGTCTTTGCAGTTGTGGATGGGGATCACAACAATGCAAATCTTGCGTTTGAAGACCCGGTGACTCCCGCTCGGTCGAATTGCAACCCAGCGGTCCTCGGCCAGGAATCTCCGAACTTTTTGGACCATCATGGGCGTTCCGGCCTCGTTGCCTGGGACATTATTGCGAATCCATATCATTTATCGTAGCATTCACGGCCCTGCTAGGAGGTATTTACACAAGTCACCAGCTTCCCCTTGGAACGCTGCAGCAGTCCGTCTGCCGCTCACCGAGAATTATGCGCGCAAGCCTTCCGCGAGGCTCTCAGCCATGTGATGAAGCGCGGTGCCGGCCGGGCTGTTGGGGTAGAGATCCACCACGCTGCGCTGCTCGCGCACGGCTTGGAGCAGATGGCGATCGGAGGGCACGAGCCCCAGAATCTCCAGCTCTTTCCCGAGGAAATGCTGCGCGGCAGCCTTGAGCTGGTCTGCGGCCTCGGTGGCTTCCTCCAGGCTTTGGGCGTTGTTGATCACCATATGGACAGGCTTGTCGGGCTCCCGGAGATGAAGCAATTTCAGCATGGCGTAGGCATCCAGCAGGCTGGTGGGTTCTGGCGTGGAAACGATGATGACTTCCTGCGCGGCCGCAAGCATTTTGAGCACCGCGTCGTGGATGCCCGCCGCGGTATCGATGAACAACCAGTCGGCGTCCTCGCATACCCGCTGAAGGCTTTGGGTCAGCCGCAGTTCCAAGGCCGGGTCCAGGTGGGACAGTTCGTGGACCCCGCTGCTGGTCGGGATGACGCTGATGCTCATAGCCCCGGCTACCGGCGCTTCAAGCATCACCTCTTCCATTATTTTTTCGCCTTTCAGGACATGCTCCAGGGTGTATTTAGGTGAAAGCCCCAGTAGCACGTCGAGGTTGGCCAGTCCGAAATTGGCATCGAGCACGACGACCTTCTGGCCAGCCTTGGCGAAGGCCGTGGCAAGGCCCGCCACCACGTTGGTCTTGCCCACGCCACCCTTGCCGCTGGTCACCGCGACCACACGTGCGATAAATGGGGAAAAGGTGACGGTCATGTCAAAGCCGACAATCAGGTGTGTTTTGATCCATGGCCATGCCGGATCTTGCGAGATTCATCTTCAAATTCGGGATGACACAGGTCGGCATGTTGACACCAGGCCAGTGGTAGGGCGAGGAGGATGCCAAATGGGCTGTGGGCTTTTAGCCTACAGCCAAGTGCCGACCGCCTAGCGCCCTCGAAGGGCTTCCCAGCGCTCGACCGGGTGGAACCTGCAGCGCCAGCCTGCCCAGCTCACCCGCTGAAACGAAATGGCACCTGGCCATGGAACGCGGTCGAGAAAGCGGTGGAGAGCCATTTGCAAGCGTAGACGTTGTTCGTAGGTCAGCGCTGTGTCCCCGCCCACCCAGGTGCCGGATCTGCGGGCTTTCACCTCCAGCATCCGGAGTTCATCGCCGCGGCTCACGAGCAGATCCAGCTCGAATCGTCCGAGCTTCAATTGCCAAGCCACCAGGTCCCACCCGTGCAACCACAGCAGCCAGAGTGTCAACCGCTCGCATCGATGACCCCAGGTCCGGGCGGTCCTACCCTTCTTGTCCAAGGATCTCATGGGGCGCTCTGAAGGAATGGCAGGTGAGGAACCAAGGATAGCCGCTTCAATGATTCAATTTGATAAACCGCATGACTCGATTCGCCAGACATTTGCGCTCTGTGATGCACGGCACAAGCAAACAGCCGATTCGACTCGGGCCTCCCATACCAACTATCCTTTCAAAGAGCCGTATTTAACCCGTTCGATACCCGTTTCCAATCCATGATTGAAAATTGGCCGTTCCGTAATTCCAATTCTGTAACTTTTAGGTGAAAAAGATGGATCCTCTGCCGTTGGCCACCTGCGATATCCCGGTTCCCACCAAGACCGGAAAGCGGGCGAACCTGTTCGACAAGTGTGTGCAATTCACCCGCGCCGATGAGTTGAAGGCCTTGGGCAGCTATCCCTATCACCGGGTCATCGAAAACGGGCAGGATACGGAAGTCCAGGTCAACGGGCGGAAGATGTTGATGCTCGGTTCCAACTCCTACCTAGAACTGACCACCCATCCCCGGATCAAGGCGAGGGCCATCGAGGCCATCCAGAAATATGGCAGCGGTTGCGCAGGCTCACGCTTCCTGAACGGTACGCTCCCGATCCATCTGGAGTTGGAACGGCGGCTCGCGAATTTCGTAGGCAAGGAAGCGGCTCTGGTCTTCCCGACGGGGTTCCAGACCAACACAGGCGTCATCTCCACCCTGGTCCAAAACGGCGAGTACATTATCTCCGACAAGCTCAACCATGCCTGCATCGTGGACGGTTGCCTGCTTTCTCCTGGGAAGCTCCTCAGGTACTCCCACAACGACATGGTGGATCTGGAGGACAAGCTGTCCAAGATCCCGAAGGATGCCGGAAAGCTCATCGTCACGGATGGCGTCTTCTCCATGGAAGGAGATATCTGCAATCTGCCTGAGATCGTCCGGCTGGCAAAAAAATACGGAGCCCAGGTGATGGTCGATGACGCCCACGGCCTGGGTGTCCTGGGCCCGGGCGGTGCAGGCACTGCGGCGCATTTCGGCCTGACGGACGGCGTGGACCTGATCATGGGGACCTTCTCCAAATCCCTGGCAGCCATCGGCGGGTTCATCGCCAGCAGCGAGCGCGTCGTCAATTACCTGATGCACACCTCGCGTCCCTTCATTTTTTCCGCCTCTGCGGCCCCGGCCAGCGTCGCGGCGGTGCTCGCCGCCCTGGATGTGATGCAGGAAGAACCGGAAAGGCTCGAATTGCTCTGGAGAAACACCAAATTCATGAAGCAGGGACTGGACAATCTCGGTTTCGATACCGGTGATTCCGAAACGCCGATCATTCCAGTGCTCATGGGTGACTTCGACCGATGTTTCCAGGTCTGGCAATTCATGCAGGAGGAGGGCATTTTCGTCAATCCCATCGTGCCTCCCGGGGTTCCTCCCAACCGCTGCATGATCCGGGTTTCCGTCACGGCTGGCCACTCTCTGGACCAACTCAACTGGGCCCTGGACAAGTTCTCGGATGCCGGCCGCCGCTTCGGATTGACGGAGTAGCCGCCTGTGGAAAGCAGTTTGAGGATCCATCCGGTTTCCGGGTCTGCGGATGTGGAGGCGTTCATCCGCTTCCCCTTTGGCCTCTACAGGGACTATCCGCACTGGGTGCCCCCGCTTCTCTTGGAGCGGCGTGAATTCCTGGACCCCGCCAAGAACCCTGTGTTTGAATACGCCAAGATCCAGCCCTTTCTGGCCTACCGCGGAGCCGATGTGGTGGGGGTCATCGCAGCGATCTGCAACGGCCGCTACGGCGAGTTCCATCCCGAGGATCGGCACATCGGGTTTTTCGGGTTGTTCGAATCAGTGCCGGATCAGGAAGTGGCCGATGCGCTGTTCAAAGCCGCGGCAGAGTGGCTAGGGAACCAAGGGATGACGGTCCTGCGGGGCCCCGTGAATGCCACCACCAACGATATCGTGGGCCTTCTGGTGGACGGATTCGACGACGATCCGGCGATCATGATGCCGTACAATCCGCCTTACTATGCCGGCCTGATGGAGGCTGCGGGATTTACCAAGACCAAAGATCTTTTCGCCTTCACCCTGGCTGAGCGGGACTACAAAGGCCAACTGGACAGCGTGGCCGCCAAGCTGGCGAAGCGCGGGCATGTGAAGATCCGGCCCGTGGACCTGAAACACTGGCCTGAGGAGCTGGAATTCGTGCGCAGCTGCTACAACGTGGCCTGGGCGAAGAACTGGGGTTTCGTCCCCTGGACCGACCGGGAGCTAGCCTTCATCGCGAAAGAGCTCAAGCCTCTCATCGACCCCCGACTTGCATTTGTGGCCACAGTGGATGGGAAATCCGCCGGCTTTTGCATCTCCGTTCCGGACGCCAATCAGGCCATCAAGCTGGCGAAGGGAAAGCTCCTTCCTTTCGGCCTTCTGAAGATCATTTGGAAGCTCAAGGTGAACAAGTGCACACGGCTGCGCACCATCGCCATGGGCGTGCTGCCGGAACACCGCAGGCGCGGCATCGATGCGATCCTGGTGCACCATCTCGTCCACCAATCCGTGGCCTATGGCTGCCCCGTTTCAGAGATGGGCTGGATCCTGGAGGACAATCAACCGATGCTCAGCGCCCTGCGCCAGATCGGCGCCCAGAAAACGAAGACCTACCGCGTCTACGACCGCAACATATAGCACCCACAAATGTTCGCACTGGTAACAGGAGGTCAGGGGTTCATCGGCTCGCATCTTTGCGAGCGCTTGATCGCCGCCGGGCATCAGGTCCGCGTGCTCGCCCGTCCGTCGAGTGATCTCGCGTATCTGCAAGGTTGTCCTGTGGAAATGGTCCGCGGCGATCTGACCGGCGACGGGGCGCTCGAACAGGCCGTCGCAGGGGTGGATTGGGTATTCCATTTGGCCGGGGCCCTGAAGGGATTCCGGGAGGCGGATCTGCTAAGGGTGAACCGCGATGGCACCCGGCGCTTGACTGAAGCCTGCACCGCCCATGCGTCGGGCCTCACCCGTTTCGTCCTGGTTTCCAGCTTGGCGGCGGCAGGACCGAGCCCAGGCGGGTGCATTGCCACGCCGGAGAAGACTCCGCCCCAGCCTTTGACTTGGTACGGCAAAAGCAAACGTGAGGCTGAGGTGGTCGTTCAGAACAGCGGACTTCCGTACACCATCCTCCGGCCTCCGATTGTCTTCGGACCTCGGGACCGGGACGTTTTCAGCTATTTCCAGATCGCAAAGGCCGGAGCCCTGCCCATCCCTGGCTGGAAGGACCGCTGCTATTCCCTTGTGTTCGCGCCGGACCTTGCGGATGGGATTCTCCAGGCGGCTCAGGCCGCCGAGGCAGCCTCCGAAACCATCAATCTCACGGGTCCCGAAGTGGTGACCTGGTCAGAACTAGGGCAAAAGATCTCAGCCGCGCTAGGCGTCCGCGGCCGTGTTTTACGCCTTCCCGAATTCGCCATCCAAACCGCCGGGCGGATCGCAGATCTCACCGCGCGGCTCCGAGGGAAACCCCAGATCTTCAGTTCCCAGAAAGTGATCGAGATGCTCGCTCCGGCCTGGGTCGCCAGCCCCGACAAGGCTGGGCGCTTGCTTGGCTGGAGCGCGCCAACGCCCCTCGACGAAGCCCTTGCCCTGACCGTGCGCTGGTACCGCGACCATGGCTGGCTTTGAAATGCGGCCCAGGCCTTTTGGGCTTCAGGGGCCATTGGGGACCTGGCGCCCCCTGGATCTGGCGTTGGTTTCCTATGCGGTCCTCGCTTCCCTGTTGCTTCTCGCCGGTCTGGCGAAGGGGATTCCTGGTTGCGGAAGGCAGCTCTTGGCAAACGCAGTCGTGCTGGTGGTGGCCCTGGCGGTGACACGCTGGAGCCGGGACACCACACGCGTGCTTCCGACCTTCCTGCGCTTCTGCTATGTGCCGCTCCTCTACCTGGTCTTCTACCACCAGATCGAAGTCATCTGGCCGATCCTGCGAGCGGTTTCGATGGATGCTGGCTTGGCCCGCATGGAATGGCGGCTGTTCCACGTACAACCCTCGCTCGCCTTCAGCGTGGCTCTCCCCTTTCCGTGGCTCTCGGAACTCTTCTGTTTTGCCTATTTCGCCTACTATTTATTCGCGCCGGTGGTGTTCTTCACCGTCCTGTCCAGGCGGGGCTACCTAGCGGCGGAGCGTATCGTGCTGGCCACCTCCCTGTGTTTTTTCAGCTGCTACGCGATCTTCTGGCTCTTCCCGGCCGTCGGCCCTCATTACTTCTTCCCACCCCACCTGGGCCCGCAGCTCTACGACGGCTACATCTTCAACCACCTGCTGTTCTTTCTGACCTCCAGCGGCGAAATCCGGGCCGGCGCCTTTCCTTCCTCCCACGTCGCCGTGGCGTTGCTATTGACCCTTTTAGCCCGGCGGGACGCACCAGTGCTCTTTTTGCCGCTCGCCCTGATCACGGCGCTGATGCTCCCGGCGGTGGTCTACCTCCGGGCCCACTATCTGGTGGACGTCCCCGCGGGCATCCTGGTCGGAATCCTCGCATTCGCGATCACGAACTCTACTCGTCCTGCCGGGGCGCGATGAGGCTCCGCTGCACGCGCTCCAGGTTGCCTTGCAACTGGACGAGGTTCCAGGCTATCCACATGGAGTAACCGAGCCAGACCCATAGCAAGCGGGGGTCGCAGGGCGTGCGCTTGAGCACTTCGGTGCCGATGTCGAGCCTCAAACCCTGGAGGAACCAGACCACCCCGCCAAAAACGATGAGCAGGTGGCCCCACCGGATCCAGTATGGCCGCAGGCCTTCCTTGGCCTTCCAGCGCAGCAGCAGCCAGCGCAGGAAAAGCTCGGATTTGCCTTCGGCGAAATGCAGGGCGATGAGCTGGTCCACCAAGGGCGCGTAGCGGTGGACTTTCAGTTCTGCGATTTCATCTTCACCATTCAATTTGCGCAGGAAGGCCGAGCGGATCTTACCTACGCATTCCTCCCACGGAGCTTCTTCCCGGCGTACGGCCAGATGCAAGCGCACCAGCCCGACCCACAAAAGTGCCTGGGCCAGTAATACGCCCCAAAGCGCCATGCCTTGCCAGCCGCTGTTCCGAACTACATCCAGGAAACGGGAGAGATCCATATGAAGAGTTTAGCGATCGTTACGAAAGAATCAGCGCTTTTCTGATTCGTTCGTTACGTACGCTCCACCTATCGGGCGCAATGCGCCCTCCTGCTCACTACGTTTGCGGAGCTGGAGCCTCCATGCTGGACGAAGAACGGCTTAGCCCGATCAACTGCCGCACAAAAAAAGGCCTGCTTCCGGCATCATGAATTGATCATGTCCTCCCGCCGCGCTTCCATCGTGATTCTTGTCGCTTCAGGCCTGCTGGCGCAGGCACCGGATGCATGGGAGATGCTGCTTTCGCGTCAGCGGTTCCGGTCTGATCGGCAGGGGGCCTACCAGTTCATCACCCGAGGCCAGGAATATGAAGGGGTATGGAGCAAGGAGTTGGCGTTGACCAGGCTGAGGGCCTCGGGCGAACTTAGTTTCCTTCAACTTGATGAGGCCCAATCGAAAGCCCTGTGGTCACGGCAGCGCTGGCTGGCTGGGGAAAGCCATTGGGCGATCCTCGGACCAGTCTCTGAAATCGTTGCCTCAGGGACCTCGCAACCCACGGCTGAATCCCTGCTGCAGACCCTGCGGGACGCAGGCTGGAAACCCCAGTCAGAGCGGCGTGAAGCTTTTCTGCGGGAGCATCCGGATAGCGGCGATGCCTGGCTGGATCTGTTCACGGAATCCCTTAAAGTCGCGATGGTGTCTGGGAATGAAGAACCCGCTCCGTCCGAGAAGGAAGGTGAGACGAAAGCCCCGGATCCCGAAAAGGACCAGGCCCGATTCGGCGATGTGGACATGGCCTTGAGGGGTCTGCTGGAGGTTGACGGATGGGAAAACCATTTCGAGTTCAGGGTGGGGTTGGATGAGGGTGCCAAGGGCTTCCAGCAGTCTTCACTTGTGCAACCGATGACCACGAAAATGCGGCGCGGAGTCGAAGATGCTTTGAAAGCCCGCCCCGGCGATGAGCGCCTTTGGAGCGCCTGGACCGAACTGGCGGGCCCCTCGGATTCCCCCGAAGCGCTGCTGGCCTCCCTGGAGCCGGCGCCACGCCAGCCCTGGCCGCCGCTCGAAGCCGCAGAGCCCCTGGCGTTGGCCTATAGGCGCAGCCAGGATTGGGTAGGGTTGGCGCGGATCGCTGAAGCCGCTATGACCCAGGCTCTTCATCCCGTCGTCATCCAGGCCAGGGGGGATGACTCCGACCGGTCCCTCATCGGACACCGAGCCATGGTGGTTTCCGCGTGGGGCCTCTACCGCGTGGAAGCCCTGCTTCACCTGGGCCGCCGCCAGGATGCCTTCAACGCGCTGGAGGAATGCCGGACCCTGAGCGGCCGCGTGTGGCGAAGAGTGCAGCTGGCTTTCAGCAAGATCAACCTTCTCAGCGGGGCTCATGCGAAGATGTATCGCGAAAGCGATCAGCGGGCTCTGATGGACCTGGTCAAACAGCCGGCCTTGAAGGATGCTCCGCCCCCTGCGGCGCCGCTGCCGATGCGTCTGGCCATCCAGGGCAAGCCGGAATGGAAGGACGCTTTCATGAAGCTTCAGCGCGATCCAGCTTTCGATGCGTGGAAACCGGGCCGGGATATCGTCTGGGATCAGTTGAACGAAGCCGAAGCCAGGTTGTTCAAGGACCGTGGTGAGGGTGGCACGGCGAGATGGGTGTTGCTGCGGGGCTCCGAGTTGCTTTCCAGCGGTGGTGAACTGCCTGCGCTGGGAACCCTGGCGGACTTGCTGCGCGCCCAAGGCGGCCTGCCTTATCTTGCGGAACTGGATGCCTTCATCAAGGCGCATCCGGACCATGAGGAAGCGCGGGAGCAGCGTATCACCGAAGTAAACACTCGCTCCCAGACACCGGGTCTTGAGAGGCGGCTGCTGGCTGATTTCATGCGGGTCCCTTCAATCGTGAACTTCCCCAAGGATTGGAAACCGGATAGGGAACTCTGGGCCGAAGCCGCGGGGAAAAAGCTCCCGCAGCTTGAGGCCGACGTCAGGCGCTGGCCCACCGCCGATGGTTCGCTGCTAGCATGGGTCTCCTGGGCGACGCTGCATCCCGCCCATCCCCGGCCTGGCGCCTTGCTGCGAAGCCTCGCCATCTGGAAAAACATGGAACAGAGCCGTGACACTCTCCTGCGGGCCGGCCCCCTGCCCATGGAAGCGACAATGGGAGTTTCGGCCTTCCTGCAAGCCGAAAAGGATTGGGAGGGTCTCGCGGACTGGTGCCGGGCACTGCTGGACCTGGGTTGGCGGGAATCGCTGCCTGGCTACTTCAAACCCGTCCCGGGGATGAAGGATGCGCCTCCCCGTTTCCAAAGCTTCATGTTGGACTACCCTTTCCGGGTCGTCCTCCAGCCCTACGCCGAAGCTCTGCGCAACCTGGGTCGAACCGAGGAATTGCGGCAGCTGGCGTTGGAACTGGAGCTGATCCAGCCGGGTCTGGCCAGTCGCCTGGAACCAAGCACGAAGCCCTGGCGGAATGCCCGGACACAGCAATAGTCCGCATCCCAGGTAATTCTGCGGACTGCCTTGTATCAAGCCAGAATCTTGGCGCGGGGTTGGGGGCGTTCCAGGTCATGCCCGTCGGGGCCGCTTTCCCGTTTGCGCAAGGCAGCCGCGAAGACGAACCCGAACAGGCTCAAGAGCGTGAACATCCAGAGCATGGGCAGATAGCCCCGCGGGTTTCCCGCACCGGCGTGGGCCGAGTCGTTGAGGCTCCCCGCCACCAGGTTGAACACCATCAGGCCGATGTTCTGCAACATGGTCATGAGCCCATAGGCCGTTCCTAGGCGATTGGGGGCCACGAGGTAGGGCACCGCGGGCCAGAGCACCGCCGGCACCAACGAAAAGGAAATCCCGAGGAGGACCGTGGAGACCCACAGGTTGGCGTGGGTGTAGCCCAGCAGGGGGAAGACCGCGAACAAAAGGAAGGTTCCTCCTGCCATGAACAGGGCCCGGTGCCCTACCTTGTCCACAAGATGGCCGAACAAAGGCGTCGCGAAAATGGCCGCCAGGAACACGTACCCATTCAAGGCGCCGGCGGCCTCCAGAGACAGGTTGTGGGCATGCTGGAAATACTTGATGGAAAAGGTGCTGCGGAAGGGCAGGATGACCGAGTAGAAGGTCACACAAAGGCCCACGACGTACCAGTAGGAGCGGTCGAATTTCCAGAGATCGCTCCAGACGATGCGGTCTGGAGGCGGAGGGGCGGCCAATTCGTACCGCTTTTCCGAATGCCGTTCCAGAAAGTAATAGGCGAGGGAGGCCACCACCGCCGTGAGGGCCATGAATGCCGCCAGCCACAAGGGCCTCTGCCAGCCCTGCTCGTAAAAACGCCGGGCCCAGGTGGGGGAAAAGTCAGCCGCCATGGATCCCGCCCGGCAGAGGCTCAGGTTGATGCCGAAGGCGAAGCCCAATTGCCGTCCCACGAACCACTGTCCGATGGCCACCGTGACGGCCACGATCATGGACTCGGCCCCGAGGCCGAACAACAGCCGCCCGATGGCCATCACCGTGAACGAGGGCGAAATGGCCGTGACTACCGCGCCGACGAGGCAGATGACCGAGAACACCACGGTTGCCAGCCGGGTGCCGATGCGGTCCACGATGATGCCACCCACCAGCACCATCACGATGTTCGGGAAACTGTAGATTGCGTTGAGGGTGCCGATCTGGGTATCGCTGTAATGCAGCAGGCGCTGAAGGTTATCGGCAACGGGCCCTACGGAATCGTAGGCGTAATAGTTCCCGAACAAAGCCAGGCTGATGAGGATCAGGATGCTCCAGCGCATGAGCCCCGGAGGGGCAGGGCGGGAAGCGGACATTGGGGCCATTACGGCATCATTCATCAGAAAGTCCTTATACAGGGGATTCCTTGAGTGTAGTCGTTCCCCGCACGCCCTCGAACCAATAGCCTGCCGCGATCCGGATCAAAGCTTGGCCCAGGAAACGTCTCCGAGTTTTAGGAAAGCCTGGGCGTCCAGGCCCTGGTCTTCCGCGCGGGTGAGCAGGTGCTGCATCAATTCGGCGGTGGCTTCGGCGTCCGGCAGGGCGCGATGGGCGCGGCGGTTGAGGATGTTCAAGAGGAGGCAAAGCTGTTGCAGCGCCCGGCTCTTGGCCTCGGGGATGAGCGCCTTGGCAAGCAGGCGCGTGCAGATGAGCCGATGGCGATGCCAGAGCCCCTGCGGCAGCCAGGCCTTCAGGAAAGAGCCATCGAAGGGTGCGTGATGGGCCACCCAGACACGGCCTTCCAATTCACCGGAAAGCCGCAGAGCCACGTGTTCCCAGGGCTGGGCATCGATGAGCATCGCCGGTGTGATGCCCGTGAGCCGTTGGATGACCGGAGGGTAGTCGCCCTCGATGGCCGAGAGCATCTCGAACCTGCCTTCGATCACCGGCCCGCACATTCTCACGACACCCACATCCGTGATTTCAGAGGCAGCGTGAAAGCGTTCCTTTTTGTCCCAGAAGGCCTTGGGGCTGCCGCCCGTGGTCTCGAGGTCCACGATGGCGAACCGCAGGGACCGCAGAGGCTGTGGCTCCTCGGTGAACAGCAATGGTCCTTCAGCCGCATCCATGAAAGGGATCACGCGCTGATAAGGGTTTTCAGACCATCCCGGAAGAGCACATCCACCTTTTTAGCTAGGCGCTTTTGCACTTTCCCAAGCCCAAAACTCGGGTGATCCATCCAGTCCCCCTCATCCCAGCGGGACTGCACTGTATAGGGTTTGGCGATGCTGCCGGCCTGTTCCTGGGTCATGAGCTCCTGAAAGCGCGAGGATGAAGTGGAGGCCCGGGGCTTCAGGCCACCGCTTGCAGAGCCGCGCGACACGCGAGGTGTCGTTTCCGCCCTGGTGCGCTCAGGCCTGAATTTGTGCACGGACTTGCAATTCGCGCAGATGAGATTGTCGGGCACGCCATTGGTGAGCGTCATCACCCGGTGCCGGGTCTCCTGCTTGCAGCGCCCGCAGGGTGCGTCTATGTCCATGCCGGCGTAGTAGGTTTTCAACATTGATCCAGGGTAGCGTGGGCCGGGGTTTTAAGGGGGTGCGGTCAGAAAAACAATCGCAGAGGTGCGCGGAGGGGGCAGAGGTTCTCAGTGAAAAGCCTCTGCGAACCTCCGCTGTTTCCTGTGCTCTCTGCGACTGTTCTTCTCTATCCCAGCAACGACAGGACCTGCTTCAGCCGGGCTTCTTTTTCGACGGCCTGGCCGCGAAGCTTGGCCACGGCGGCTTCGGGGGCCTTGGTGACGAAACTCTCATCGGCAAGCCGGGCCCGAAAGGGCTCCAGTTCCTTCAGGAGCTTGACGCGCTCGATCTCGAGCTTGGCCTTTTCGGCCACGGGGTCTTTGAGTCCCGCAAGTTCGAGCGCGATGGTGCCGCCGCTCACTACGCCCACCGCGCGGGTCGGCGCGGCCAGATCGACGCTCGCGAACTCGATGCTTTCCAGCCGGGCGATGGCCTTAAGCGCATCGCTGAAGGGCTGCAGTTCCATGGCGGTGCAGAACGCCGGCACGCGCTTGGCCGGATCAACGCCGTTCTCCGCCTTCAGCCGCAGGAAGGCGCTGAGGATATCCTGGAATCGGGGGATCAGGGCGGCATTTCCACCCTGCCTGGTGAGCATTGGATGATCCAGCGGCCAGGCCCGCTCCGCCAGCAACCTGGATTCTCCGGGAAGCAGGCGATCCGCCAGGACGGCCTCATGGATTTCTTCGGTGACGAAGGGGACCATCGGATGCAGCGCCCGCAGCAGGATGTCCAGAAAGTGCAGGATGGCCGCCTTCTGGCCAGCCGTGCCATTCATCAAATTGACCTTGGCAAGCTCGATGTAGGTGGCGCAGAAATCGTCCCAGACCAGGTGGTAGAGCAGGTCTGCGGCCTCGTGGAAACGGAAGGATTCAAGGGCTCCGGTGACGGCCGCTAAAGTGTCTTGAATGCGGGAGCGCATCCAGTATTCTGCTTCTCCAAATTCCGGTTCCACGGCAAGTGTTATGTCATCGGTCAGATTGATCTGCACAAAGCGGGCGGCGTTCCAAAGCTTGTTGCAGAAATTGCGGCTCGACTCCAGGCGATTCGTTGACAGCGCGATATCCGTGCCCGGCGCGGACATGGAGATGAGCGTGAAGCGCAGGGCATCGGTGCCGAACTCGTCCATGACTTCCAGCGGATCGATCACGTTGCCCTTGGACTTCGACATTTTCGCGCCGGAAGCGTCTCGCACCAGGCTGTTGAAGTAGACCTTTTTAAAGGGGATCTGATCGGTCCAGGCGAGACCGCTCATCACCATGCGCGCCACCCAGAAAAAGATGATGTCGTAGCTGGTGCACATCAGATCGTTGGGGTAGTAGCGTTTGAGATCTGCGGTCTCATCGGGCCAGCCCAGGATGCTGAAGGGCCAAAGCGCCGAGGAGAACCATGTGTCCAGCGTGTCGGGATCCTGCTCGAGTTTTGTGGATCCGCATTCGAGACACGCGGAGGGTTCTTCCAGCTCCACATGCAGATGCCCG
>JANYJQ010000086.1 GCA_025358435.1 Holophagaceae bacterium | reverse complement strand
CCTACGCCAAGGGCGGCAAGACGGGTCTCTTCGGAGGCGCCGGCGTGGGCAAAACAGTGCTCATCATGGAACTCATCAACAACATTGCCAAGGGCCACGGCGGCTACTCCGTGTTCGCAGGCGTGGGTGAGCGCACCCGCGAGGGCAACGATCTGTGGCACGAGATGATGGATAGCGGCGTCATCAACAAGGATGACCTCTCCAAGTCCAAGGTGGCCTTGATCTATGGCCAGATGACCGAACCCCCCGGAGCCCGTGCCCGGGTCGCGCTTTCAGGCCTGACCGTAGCGGAGTACTTCCGCGACCAGGAGGGCAAGGACGTGCTGCTCTTCATCGACAACATCTTCCGCTTCACCCAGGCGGGCGCGGAAGTCTCCGCACTGCTGGGCCGCATGCCTTCCGCCGTGGGCTACCAGCCGACGCTGGCCACGGAAATGGGCCAGCTGCAGGAGCGGATCACTTCCACCAAAAAGGGCTCCATCACCTCGGTGCAGGCGGTGTACGTGCCCGCTGATGATTACACCGATCCCGCGCCAGCGACGACCTTTGCCCACTTGGACGCCACCACCAATCTGAGCCGTGACATCGCGTCGTTGGGCATCTATCCGGCCGTCGATCCGCTGGCCTCCAGTTCCCGGCTGCTGGATCCGCGCATCTTGGGCGACCATCACTACAACACCGCCATGCGAGTGAAATCCATCCTGCAGAAGTACAAGGAACTCCAGGACATCATCGCCATCCTCGGCATGGACGAACTGAGCGACGACGACAAGCTCGTGGTGGCGCGGGCCCGGAAGATCCAGCGCTTCCTCAGTCAGCCCTTCTTCGTGGCCGAGCAGTTCACGGGCATGGCGGGCAAGTACGTGAATCTCGAGGATTCCATCAAGGGCTTCAGCGAAATCTGCGAGGGCAAGTGGGACCACTTGCCGGAACAAGCTTTCTACCTGGTCGGCACCATCGAAGAGGCCGCGGAAAAAGCAGAAAAGATGGCGGCGAGTGTCTGACACTCACCAATGACAATGCTTGGACAATCCATGCTCCAATTTTCCGAACACATCCCAGTCTCGCGTTTCCGCAAAGCGGATACCGAGAGGTTGGCGGCATCAGTTTAAGGAATCCCCATGTCAGATCCCATCCTTCTGGAAGTGGTCACACCGTACAAGCGTGTATTCGGCGCACAGGTGGCGGAGGTATCCTTTCCTACCGCCGACAAGGGTTACTACGGCATTTTGCCGGGTCATACACCCGTCATGACCCCCCTAGGCCAAGGCCTCATCTCTTATGTGCAGGACGGTGAAAAGCATTGGCTCACCGTTTTTGGCGGTTTTGCAGAAGTGGGTTCGGACCACGTGACCATCCTGGCCCGCACTTCAGAAACCATGGATGAGCTTGATCTGGATCGCGCCGAGGGCGCCCGCCAGCGCGCGCTGAAAGTCCTGAAAGAAGCCCAGACCGAGTCGGATCTGACTGCAGCCCAGGCTGCCCTGGATCGCAGCATCATCCGCATCCAGGCCGCGGGACATCCAGGCGGACATGGATTCTGATTGGGCTATGGGCGGTAGGCGGTAGGTAAAGAAGCGGCCCTTTTGGGTCGCTTTTCCATCTGGCCCATAGCCTACAGCCCAAAGCCCACCTCCTAGAACTCAAATACTGCGTTCTGCTCCAGCATCCGGATCCGCTTGTCGGGGATGGCCAGGATCTGGGGCAGCATCACGGGTTTGTCGCCCGGAGTCAGGTGGTAGATCCCCACTGGCACGTCCACCTTCAATTTCTTCAGCTGTTCGCCGAGTATCTTCGGTGTCATGTGTTTGCTAGCCTCCGCAAGCCAATCCTGCTCGTTGGGAAAACTGGCTTCGGTGATGAAAAGTTTGAGGTTGGGTGTCTTGTTGGCCACCTCGTAGATGCGATTTGTCGGCGCAGTATCCGATGTGAAGATGAACGCGCTGTGATCGTCTTCCACTTTGTACCCCACGCAGGGCACGAGGTGGTTCACTCGGATGGGCGTGATGGAAAGGCCTTCGACCTTGTAGACCTTTTCCGGTTCCACTTCGGTGTAGCGGATCGTCGGATTGTCGGCGGTCGGGATCACGCTGAAGTCCGGCCACAATTCATCGTTGAAAAGGTGGCGGCGCAAAGCGTCCAGGGTCTCGGGCAAGGCATGGATTTCCACAGGCCCCGTGGTGTGGCCGAAGACATTCTTCGTGAAGAAGGGCAGGGTGCAGATATGGTCCAAATGGGAATGGCTGATGAAGATATGGCGGATGTGGATCTGCTCCGCCACGGAGAGGGCCTGGGTGATGGAGCCCGCGTCGATGGCCACGGTGCCGTTGAT
>JANYJQ010000130.1 GCA_025358435.1 Holophagaceae bacterium | reverse complement strand
TCTGCTGCTTGAGGGCAGGGAAGCCCTGGACCCTCAAGTCCCCTTGATCTTCGGCAGTGGGGTTCCCACCGAAGCGGCACCTTCCGCGGCTCGCGGAAATATCGCCAGCGTCTCGCCAGACCACCACGGCATCCTTGACAGCAACTGCAGCGATGCCTTCCCGGCCTTCCTTAAAATGCAGGGATACGACCATCTGGTGCTTTACGGCCAGGCCTCCGCCTGGACCCTTCTCGATGTGTCAGCCGAAGGGATCCGGTTTCATGACGCAGCCCTCTATCTGGGAATGGACAATACGGATTTCACCCACATCATCGAGAAGGATTTTTCCTGCTCCGAACGCAGAGACATGGCCATGGCCCGCATCACCCGCGCGGGTGAAAACCAGGTGCTCTGCTCAGGGATCATGGGCGGCCCCACGTCCATGTACGCCAGGGGCGGAACCGGCGCCAAGATGGGCGGATTGAAACTAAAAGCCGTGGTGATACTGGGGCGCGAACTCGTGCCCGTTCTATCTCCAGCCTGGAAATGGAACAACCAGTCGACCCGCTGGGCCGACAACCTGGACGCGGAACACCTGGCGGGGTACCACTCCGGTTTGGAAGGTTGCCGACAGTGCCCGATCCGGTGCAACAACCTGGATCCCAAAGAGATCCGAAGGCCCTACGACCAGCCCCATGGCTCTGCGTACGCGCCGCTTGAGGGGTTCGGCCCGATGGTCGGAATTACGGACCCCGGCCAGAATGCACGTCTCAACGATCAGCTGAATAATCTGGGATTGGACTCGGCCAGCACAGGCAGCGCCATTGCCTGGGCCATGGCGCTCTACCAACAAGGGATCATCACCCAGGTGGATACCGGGGGGCTGGAACTGAGCCCTGGGAATTTCAAAGCCATGGAGAAGCTTCTGCACATGACCGCCAAGCGAGAAGGCTTTGGCGATGTCATCGCGGAATCGACCCAGGCCGTCGAACGCGGAAAATATCCAGAAGAAGCGCTTCCCTACCGGATGGCCATGGATGGACTTTTCCAATCCGACCCCCATGACGAGAGCATCCTGGAAGGCTTCGCGCTTGGCTTCGCCGAGGCGGCAAGGGAAGAGGAAAAAACGAGCGCCGTGGGGGATGCCTTCGGCATGTGCCGCTTCGCCACCCGGCAAAGCAATGCCGCGATCACCCCAGGACTGGTCGACTTCGCTGCTCAAATGAAGGAGCTGACCTGTGAAGACTTCACGGTCAAGCAACTGGAGGAGGTGGGTCTGAACATTTCAGGCATGGAGCGGCTCATCAATTCCCGCCTGGGCTTAGCCGAGAGAGATGAATCATTGCTGGACCAGTGGGTCGATGAAGAGATTCCAGGGGGCCCCTTCGCCGGAGAGAGAATAGACAAAACCAAGTTTGAAGCGCTGAAGGGTAACTACGATGCTTTCCTCGGTCTGAACGGCTCCGGTTTCCCTTCCCTGGAACGGCACCGCGGCCTCGCGGTCGTGACTACGGGGTTTGCGATCAAGGTCACCCTTCCCGAAGGGTTTCCCGGTGCCCCCGAGGGAGCCATCATCTTGGATCAGCCCGTCCATGATGTAGCGGAACTCCGGGCCGCCCTTAAAGTGCGGTTTCCCCTGGCCGCCAAGCAGCTCTCCGACAGCTCCTTGATCATGGCGGTAGGCGGCACCGTGGTGATGGCGGACGAGAAGGCCTATCCGATCCATAGCGGAGACGAAATCGCTCTCCTGCGCATGCTCGCGGGAGTCTGATTGCAATTGGTATTTCAATAAAAAGAAAAAAATTCACCGCCAAGACGCCAAGTCAAAACAACAAATTCAATTCTGGTAATAGGGAAGGCATGCAAGCGCACATCCTTAAATTGTGGGCCACACCCATACAAATTCTCGCAAATCAGAAACGATTTGAGCTTTTCTTGGCGCTCTTGGCGTCTTGGCGGTGAAATGTTTTTTCATTCATTCTGAGGAAATAGTAAATGCTCAATGCCTACATCTGCGATGCCGTGCGCACGCCCATTGGCGCTTACGGAGGGGCGTTGTCGGGAATCCGGACCGATGATCTGGCGGCCCGCCCCATCCAGGCCTTGATGCAGCGGAATCCATCCGTGGATTGGGCGCAGGTGGACGACGTGATGCTCGGCTGCGCCAACCAGGCGGGCGAGGACAACCGCAATGTGGCGAGGATGGCGGTGCTGCTTTCAGCCTTGCCCGAGGGGGTGCCTGGCCTGACGCTCAACCGGCTTTGCGGTTCCGGCCTGGATGCCATCGGCACGGCGGCCCGCGCCATCAAGGCCGGTGAATCGAACCTGATCATCGCCGGTGGCGTCGAGAGCATGTCCCGGGCGCCCTACGTCATGAGCAAAAGCACTGCCCCTTTCGACCGGAACATCGCGATGTTCGACACCACCATCGGCTGGCGCTTTGTCAATCGTCTCATCAAGGAACAGTACGGCATCGACTCCATGGGTGAGACCGCGGAAAACGTGGCGGAGCAGTTCAAGATTTCGCGAGAGGACCAGGATGCCTTTGCTCTCATCAGCCAACAGCGGACCGCGCAAGCCGTCGCAGCGGGGGTCTTCGCCCAGGAGATCGTTCCCGTTCTCGTTCCAGAACGCAATGGCCCGGACAGGGTGGTGGAAAAGGATGAACACCTCCGACCCGAATCAACCCTGGAAGGGCTTGCCAGATTGAAACCCTTCGCAAGGGCCGGGGGCTCCGTCACGGCGGGGAATTCCTCCGGAATAAATGATGGAGCCTGCGCCTTGTTGATCTCTTCTGAAGCAGAAGCCAAAGCCCAGGGCTTGGCGCCCAAAGCCCGCATCGTCGCCATGGCGGTGGCCGGTGTGCCTCCGCGCATCATGGGCATGGGTCCCGTGCCGGCCACCCGCAAGGTGCTAGCGCTGGCCGGCCTACGTCTGGACCAGATGGACGTCATCGAATTGAACGAGGCCTTCGCCGCTCAAAGCCTCGCGGTGATACGCGAGCTGGGCCTATCGGACGACGATCCCCGCATCAATCCCAACGGTGGCGCCATAGCTCTCGGCCATCCCCTGGGCATGACCGGCGCGCGCCTGGTCACCACCGCGCTCTACCAGTTGCAGCGCACCCAAGGCCGCTACGCGCTCTGCACCATGTGCATCGGCGTGGGCCAAGGCATCGCGTTGATCATCGAGCGGTGCTAGAAACAAGGCGGAAAGCACCTTGTTTTCACACTTCAGGCCCAAGTCAATTTCAATGGCCGGCGAATTCCAGCGCTCGCGCTAGGACTTCGTCCCTGCCTTCAGTGAGACCTTTGGGTGTCGGCTGGGCCGGGATCGTCGGAAGAATGCCGATTCCGTGGTGCTGGCTACCGTCGTGTTTGAGCACCTTCATGCCGGTCCAGGAAATCGTATAGCCCCCTGGCAGGTTGAGGAGGTTGACG
>JANYJQ010000154.1 GCA_025358435.1 Holophagaceae bacterium | reverse complement strand
TGTTGGAAGATAGAGTGCAAACCCAATCATAGCTGTTTGCAGCATCAATCTCCAAGCAGGATGGAAGACTCTGATGCTTTGCCTTCAACCAAATCACCGACATTTCATGGACTATGGCGCCCACCCCCCAAGGTAGCGGGTCCGCGATCAGACTTAATGCGATTCAAGTTTGATGGCACACTGGATGGCTCGGAGACGCGCATTGGCTGCCACGCTTGGGACAGGTTCGCTGGAAAACATCCGTGAGGGGCTTAGAGCAGGCGACCTTTCCTCAGAAAGCCTTGTCAGGGTCTGCCTGGACACGATTCAACACCAGGAGCCTTCCCTCAACGCCATCACTTTCACCGATCCAGAGCGGAGCCTCGGCCTTGCGAAGGCTGCAGACCTAAGGCTTCGGCAAGGTGAACGGGGAGCCATGCTCGGCATCCCTGTCGTATTGAAAGACAACTTCCACTGGGCAGGCCTTCCGGTGAGCAATGGCTCCAGAATCGCCAAAGGCTACATCGCGCCCTATGACGCCACAGTTGTCAGACGCTTGCTGGAGGCGGGTGCCGTGCCCATCGCCAAGGCCAACATGGACGAATTCGCCATGGGGTCTAGTGGCGAATACAGCGCATTTGGGCCCAGCAGGAACCCCTGGGACGCCAGCCGCGTGCCGGGAGGCTCCAGCAGCGGTTCCATCGTAAGTGTGGCCGCAGGCTACGCGCCATTCGCGCTTGGCACCGATACCGGCGGCTCCGTCAGACTTCCAGCAGGGTTCTGCAGCGTTACGGCTCTGCGCCCCACCTACGGTGTGCTCAGCCGCTATGGCGTCACAGCGATGGCATCAAGCTTGGACCAGGTGGGTCCCGTGGCGAGAACAGCCTCGGGTGTCGCGGCAGGATTCAGTGTGATGACCGGAAGAGATCTGCTCGATTCCACCAGCGTTGAGCTACCGGGCTCCTCACGGCTGGCCGAACTGAAACCCGCATCGCTCAGGGGCCTGCGCGTGGGGTTGCCAAAGGAATATTTTGGCGCTGGTCTGGACCCGGCAGTCAGGATCGTAATAGAAAACGCGTTGCGAGCCTTTGAGCGCGATGGCGCATCCATGATCGAAGTCTCTTTGCCACACACATCCTATGCCATAGACACCTACTACCTGATCTGCACCTCCGAAGTGAGCAGCAACATGAGCCGGTTCGACGGCGTTCGCTACGGGGCGAGAATACCCGCCGACGACCTTGCCGGGATGATATCTGAAACCCGGGAACAGGGCTTTGGTCCTGAAGTGAAACGCCGCATCCTGCTCGGGGCGTTCTGTCTTTCCAAGGGTTATTACGATGCCTTCTACCTGAAGGCGCTGAAGGCCCGCACGCTGATCACCAAAGATTTCACGGATGCCTTTGAAAAAGTGGACATCATCGCCACCCCCGTGAGCCCAGGCGTGGCTTTCTCCATCGGCGACAAGACCGTGGATCCCATGGCCATGTACTTGGCTGATGCCTACACGGTGACCACACCACTTGCAGCCCTGCCCTGCCTCTCCATGCCCGGTGGCTTCGCAAACGGACTTCCAGTGGGCATTCAACTCATCGGATCCTCCCTTTCAGACGTTCACCTATTGGAAACAGCCCACGCTTTCCAACAGATCACGGACCACCACCATCAAACCCCGCCGAATTGGAACTGAGGAGTGAACCATGGCTTTTGACGTCGTCATGCCCCAGATGGGCGAATCCATCGCTGAAGCCACCATCCTGAAATGGCACCGCAAGGTTGGCGAACAGATCGGAAAGGATGAAACGCTCTACGAAATCAGCACCGACAAGGTGGACGCGGAAATCCCCTCGCCTATTCACGGCACGCTGCTTGAAATCCTTGTGGACGTGAACGTCACCGTGCCCGTAGGCAGTGTGGTGGCGCGCCTTGGCGATGCGTCAGAACTGGGCCAGGGCGGTTCCTCCAAAGAGGCCGCCAAGGCAGCAACGCCTGCGCCTTCAGCCACCATTCCAGCGGCGATTCCGGTCCATCCCATGAGCACTGACGATGATGACAACAGCCTTGAAAGCCGGCTGCGTGCCAAGTCGTCGCCGCTGGTCCGCGAGATGGCCAAACAGCATGGCGTGGATTTATCCCAGGTGCTCGGCACCGGGCAGCAGGGGCGGGTGACCAAAGAAGACATGGAAACCTACCTCGCCGGAGGCGGCTCCGGTACGCCGACAGCCGCCCCAGCACCTGTTTCCGGGCAGATGCCCAGGATGGCTGCCGCCCACGATCCTAGCGCCCCCACAATGGGCGCCGTCCCAGGTCTCGCAGTGCCACCCACACCCCACGTCCCTGCTTTTAACGCTGGGGAACGCGTGAAGGTGGAACCCATGAGCCGCATGCGGAAACTCATCGCGGACAACATGGTGAACTCGAAACTGCGGGTGAGCCCCCACGTCTACACCGTCTTTGAAATCGACATGAGCAATATCGCGCGGCTCAGGGCCAAACATCGCGGTGCCTTTGAAGAATCCTACGGAACCAAACTCAGCTTCATGCCCTTCATCATGAAGGCTGTCATAAAAGGCCTTCAATCCTTCCCTGTGGTGAACGCCTCGGTGGATGGCGACAACATCATCTATCGGCAAGATATCAACCTGGGCATAGCCGTCTCACTGGACTGGGGCCTCATCGTGCCAGTGATCAAGCATGCGGACAGCCTAAATCTAGGTGGCCTGGCGCGGTCACTTAATGACTTGGCGGAGCGTGCCCGCACCAAGAAACTCATCCCGGACGAAATTTCTGGCGGCACCTTCACGATCACGAACCCAGGCGTCTTTGGCGACATCTTCGGCCTGCCCATCATCAACCAGCCCCAGGTCGCCATCCAATCCATCGGGGGCATCGTGAAGAGGCCCGTGGTTGTGACGGATGAGAATGGCAATGACGCCATCGCCATCCGGCAAATGATGTATTCAGGCCTCAGTTTCGACCACCGCATTGTAGATGGGGCCGTGGCTGATCAGTTCATGAGTGTAGTTAAAAAGGAACTGGAGACCGGCGCCTTCGGCCTCGAATAAGACGATTCAATAGGTAGGCCCGCTCTCACGGATTCGCTCCCGGAACGTGGCGTATTCGCCCTCGAAATACAGGGGGATGCTGCCGGTCGGTCCGTTGCGGTGCTTAGCGATGATCAGCTCCGCCTCATTTTCGGGCTCTTCATTTGCCGGACCTGGATTTGTCCGCCGATGGATGAACGCAACCATGTCTGCGTCCTGTTCCAGGGCGCCTGAGTCACGCAAGTCAGAAAGCTGCGGCCGACCGCCGGTCCGATGTTCCACTTCCCGATTGAGCTGGGAAAGCACCACCACAGGCAAGCCATGGTCTTTGGCCAGCAATTTGAGCCCACGAGAAATCTCACCGATTCGCACCGCCTCGTTTTGTTTGGCGGCCCGGGAACTATCAGGACTGCTCAATAGCTGCAGATAGTCGATGATGACCAGATCCAATTTCTGATTCGCCTGGCTGAGGTGCCGATCCACCATCGCAATGATCTGGGGCACGGTGATGCTGGCGTAATCATTGATGAAAACGGGCAGTGCAAGGAGCTCTTTGCGTGCCTCTTCAAGGTGGTGACGGTCCTGATCACTGAAGCTTCCGGCTTCGACGCGCTTCATATTCACACGCGCTTTCGCAGCAAGAAGCCGGAGGAAAACTTCTTCCGCAGACATCTCAAGGGAGAAGAACGCCACATGGGCGTTCTGCTTCATGGCGGATCGAAGCATCCAGTTCAGGGCGAGAGCCGTCTTCCCGACTCCCGGTCTGGCGGCAAGGATCACCAGATTGCCTGGACGCAGGCCTTGAGTCAGATCATCAAACCGTTCGAAGCCCATGCGGAGCCCAGCCGAGCCTCGGCCTTCCAGCCGCTCCAGCAGAGCAGGCATTGCCTCGGCTTCTACGTTGGCTATGTGCTCCAAGCCCTTCCTGCGCTGATCGCCCTGCGCAAGCCGAAAGAGATCCTGCGCTGATTGTTCAATAAGGGTTTCGGGAGGCGCGTCTTCTGCAGCGGCCTGGCGTGCGAGTCCGGCCCCGATCCGGATCAGGTCCCGCAGTTTGCGCTTTCGCTGCAGCAATTCCGCAAGGATCTGAGGCCGGCTAACCTCCTCAGCACTTAACAACTCCACCAGACCAGGAAATCCACCCACCTTCGAGAGGGTATCGTCCTGGTCCAACGCGTCTTTCAGCGTGAGGGCATTGACCTCCAAGCGGGCTTCGATAAGTGAGCGTAGGCCTCGGAAGAGCGCGCGATGGGCAGGGTGGACGAAGTCCTCTTCATGGAGCTGAAATACAATATCTGCCGCTTCTTTTTCGGCGCCTGGCGCACAGCAAGTGGCCAAGAGCGAGCGCTCCGCGTCCACATCCTCCGGAAGCTGGTCCGGAATCCAATCCATGGCCATCAAATACCTGGAGGAACGTAGCCCCCACCATTCACGTCCACGAATATCGGGTTCGTTATGGCTATCGGGTACATGCCTTTCTGGATCTTCGACCAGGGTGTGCCAGCTCGGTATGGCCCCGTCTGGCCGAGAGGGACCCCAGCTTCCACGATGATCCAGGCATCCTTGGCCACGGGCAGATTCAGGGGCACTGAAATAATGCGTTGACGGAAATCGCTGCCTTGACTGAGAGTTCCCGGATCAATCGTTTGGACCACTTGGCCATTGACGACGATGCGAACTTCATCCACTGGGACCCAGTCCGGCGAGTAGACAATGATCGATATATTCAGCGAGGCCCCGCTCACTGTTCCACCGGGGCCCGTTCCGTTGATGCTCACATCCAGAAGAGGTCCCGTGGATGCCACAGCAGCACCACTTTTTAGTGCATTCAGAACTGCGCTCAGATCGCTTTCCGCGGGAATTACCGACCCAAGTTTAAGATAGGTCCGCGACAACCCTACTGGCGTGTCAAGGCTGTAGATGCCCGAAGAAAGACCTAGCCCCTTGGTGAAATTCGCCGGTGCCTGCTGGTTCAACAAAGCAAACCAGTCGCGGCGCACGGCTTTGAATTCAGTGAACCAAGGGTCCGGATTGGAGCCGCTGAACCCTTCGGCACGGAGCAATTCAAGAGCATTGAAACTACCAGAGGTGGCGCCCTGCGACACAGGTCCCGTAGCATTCCACCAGGCATTCACGCCAGATCCAAGGGGCACGGCGGGATTGAAATTATGGAGGGTGAAAACCCCTTGAGGGCCGCGGGGGCGCTGCACCACGATGTAAGAGCCTTCGGATTGCTTGATGAAATCCGCCAAATTCCAACCCTGGGATGACTTCGCGCCGCGATTGCGTTCCACCCGCGGGACCGGGGTGAAGAATGCCGTGGCCACACCATCCTGGGTCAGCGTGGTGCTTCTGGCACCAAAGGTGAGGGGATCTGTTCCGATCGCCGTACGGTAGGAAGGATCCAAACCTATGGGGTTGAATTCCGAAACGAAATCCTTGTAAACCTGGCTAGCATCCACGAAGCGATCGACTTCCAGAAGCCCGACGATGCTTACATGCTCAGCCAAGGCCGAAGAGAGCATTTCGCATGGCAACATGCCACCACCGGTAGCCTGGGAAGGCCCGGGCACATCGAAGGCGGTCCAACCACTCGGCATGGGTGAGGGGACGATGATGAAGGCATGGGCGGAGGCGTTTCCCGATCCGGGAAATGTCGAAGCTTCGACCACCTGTGAATCCAGATAACCGAGAGGACCCCAGGTAGCATAGGCAAGAAAGTTCCCCAATGGCAACGACACAACCGAAGTGCTGGCGGCTGGCAACGAGCTAGGAACAAACGCAGAGCCAAAGAGTTGGTTTCCGGCCAGGAAGTGGTAGCTTCCAATATTGGCGTTCGTATCCAGTTTCCCTTTAGTGACCGGATCAAACGACCCTGCGAGATTCCGAACTCTCTGGAGTGCCGGATCGGGTGTGCTTCCTTGACCTGCAAAAGTGAAACGCAAGGGCTGGAAGCTGCCAGTTGGAATGTCTTTCGTCAGGGTGGAGAAAGTATGTGCGACCACCTTGGAGTCGATGAAGGAATCCACCCGCGAACCATTGGAGATGACAACTTCACCCCGTTCCGGCGCGAGAACCTGGTTGATGCTGAAAAAAGCGTTCTTCTCGATGATGAGAGGTGTCATCAGATCGGGCCGTATGGTGGAGTCCAAACTGTTGTTGAACAAAGTCTGAGTGTAGCTTTGGTGCCGATTTCGGATGATCACCCTATAGCTGCCAACAGGCAGCGTGGTAGGCACTTGGCCCACAGCAGACAGGGTATTGTCTGGAGATTCGAGCCAGTCCACGCGCTCTAGATGCCAGACGGGGGCCGAATCGCTTCCCTGATTGCGCTCGAACCGGATTTCCGTTTGAAGTTCTCCACCGGTTGTAGCCGTGCCGAAGGTGGCGTAAATGACCGCACCCAGATCCTGAGCCGCAACGGTCGCCCGGTTTGAGATCATGGCGTTGAAGATACCCGTCGTGCGATTCGGCAATGCGGAACTCGTGCTTGTTCCGCCAACGATAAATAGTTTGCGCCGATAGGCCAGGGACTTGCCTGTGGCAAGGATTCCAGTGGGAATGCTTCCAACCACCACTCGCTGCGGAAGGACGGGCCGATTTTCGGAAAGTGAGTTTTGTGGATCGCAGGCCACGAGCAGGTGATCCGCATCCAGCGGCAGGATGCCCAGGCTGGAGTGGGAATCCAGGGTCTCTGCCGCAGGCTCCACGCCGATGAATCCGACCATCCCGGCGCGCACGCTCGCGGTGAGCGGGTGCGCGAAATCGCTGCCAGGAATCTGCACGCCCCATGCATCCGAAGACAAGGGGTTACCGGTAGCATCGGCATCGGCGGGCACGACAATCCGCAAGCCGCCTCCAAGCTGGTACAAAAAGTCACCGAGATTCTGCACGGGAACTGCTCCGCTGCCGCCATTCGTGATCGTGGTTTCCAAGGTGAAAAAACGATCCGTCTTTCCGAGTGTGACTTTATGGGAAACCGTCAGGCCTTGCACACGGCCCGCGGCATCCCATGAGGCACCGCTGAGCTTGTGTTTGGTATCCAGCAGAAAACCTGTCATCTGGATGCTGGAAACATCATTGCCAGTCACTGGGGCAAAATGATCGAACACAAAGGGCAGTTCTGGATCCTGGTTTGCCACTGGCGTAAGGCGGTCGATCATGTCGCCAGGGATCGAAACACGCTTGAAGCTTGTATCCAGGCCGATGTAGCTGAGATCAATAATGCTGCCGCCGCTGGCTGCTCCAGCCACCGCTTGCCCTGCCCCGAAAGGTGCGCCATCGACAGCCAATTCCACGAAATCGTTACCCAGATAATAATCCCCAGGTGCAGCCTCGGCCTTCATGCCAGCAGGCCGGTCTCCACCGATTACTGGGATTTCCACAGCCGCCAGGGAACTCCGCTGGATTCCTGTTGCCCGGTAGCAACCGATGCCGCTGCCCAGAAGCAGCGCAAGGAGAGTGAAAGGGAACAGCATCCCAGGGCGCCGGAAACCGGACCGTTGCGAAAGAATCACTTGGCCATTTCGATGGCGGGCAGGCATTGGGGGCCGTAACAATACAACCCGAGAGGCACAGTCAATTTCGTAACGGCGGCTAAGGGCATTCGTGGCTCGATTATTTTGATTCATTCGGCTTCCGTTCACTTCAGGATCCCGGCTGGGGATCAGGTGATGCATTCGGGTCAGGGGCAAGGCTCGGGTCTTGATATAGGGCGAAGGTTCTATGCTAACCCACGATGGCTTCTTCTGAATCAGCTCGTTCCCGCTTTATACCCCGGATCGCTCGACCCGGGCGACTTGCCCGATGGGTCTGGGTGATTTTCACGTTGCTCTTCTTGGGCGATCTGTTCTGGACCATCGAAAAGTTCCCGTCTCACAGCCATGGTCGGGTTTTTTCACCGCTCCAGGCCCCGACGTTCAACGCTCCTGTGCTGGTGCTTGGGGCCGGGATTTATTCCGATGGCGAACCTACCGCGGTGCTGGAAGGACGGCTTCGCGCCGCGTTGGATCTCTACCGCGCCGGAAAGGTGACCTGGTTCCTTGTGAGCGGGGACAATCGTGCCGCCAATTATAATGAGCCTCAAGCCATGCGCAGGTGGCTCCTGAAACAAGGCGTGCCGCCCGATCTGGTAATCGCGGACTATGCCGGCCGCCGCACCTACGACAGCTTAAAACGCGCAGACGTGGTATTTGGGCTCCGACACCTAGTGGTCGTCACTTCAGATTTCCACATGGCCCGGGCCATCTATGTTGGCCGAAATCAGGGCCTGGATATATACGGCGTGCAGGACAGCACGCGAGAACACACCCTGGCGGCCCGGATTTCATTCTGGTTTCGGGAGTACGGGGCTCGTCACAAGGCTTTGCTCGATACATGGTTTCCCCCTTCAACACGGCTAGGCCCACGCGAACACACTCCTGGCGAGCTCCCGAATCCTGAACAAGCGCTACCGGCCCTGCAAAAGGCCACACCGTGAAGGCCGGGGATGCCTTCATGGCCACCGCTCGATGGCAGCCCCGAGCCCGCTTCGGCGATCGCGGAGTGGCAGTGGGCCCGATGTCGGGTGCGCAGCGAGGCCAGGGGTGAGCCGTGCACCACTTTCTCCAGTCTGGAAGGAGCGCTCGCTGCGACATTTCCTGCTGGCAGCACTGGCCTCCAACATCGGGAATTGGGTGCAGATCTTTTCGGAACAATGGCTCGTGTTCTTGTTGGCAGGCCCGCTGGCCGCCCGCTGGGCGGGCCGTCTGGGATTTGCTTCCGGGCTCGCGGTGCTGATCTTCACACCCTTGGGTGGAAGCCTGGCCGACCGTCTGGATCGCAGAAAAGCCCTCGCCTCGGCACAAGTGTTCCTGATGCTGCTTGCGCTCACCATGTGTTTGCTTGCGGCGCTCCATCAACTCACCCTGCCGCGGCTGCTTTTCTTTGCCATGGCCAGCGGATTGGGAGCCTCCATGAGCATGCCCATGGGCCAGAGCCTTATGGGCGATCTGGTCCCTCCGGAAAAGATCCCCGCCGCCTTCGGCCTGATGTCAGCCCAGTTCAACCTCAGCCGCATCATCGGTCCCGCACTCGCCGCTTTTCTTTTCCCAATCCTGGGAGTGGCGGGAAATTTCGGCCTCAATGCCCTCTCCTTTGTAGGATTGGTGGTGGTCTGCCTCCGCCTTCGCCTGCCCACAGCCCATCAACACGCAGCTTCCGGAGGTTCCTATGTCCAGAGCTTCCGCGCTTTCAGGGCCGATCGGCAGCTTTCAGCTCTGCTCGTCATTGCCGCCATTTGGGGGTTCTTTGCCTGGAGCTACTTCCCCCTTCTTCCCGTCTTCGGCGCCAAAACCCTAGGGCTCACCGAACGGGGGGTGGCGGGCCTGCTCTCCTGTTTTGGTCTGGGCGCGGTGTTGGGATCGCTGGTCGTGGCGCGGGATGTCTCGGGACAGGACCGCTTCCCGCGCATCCTTCTGGCCTTCGGAGGATTCGGCTGTGGGCTCGGGCTGCTGGGCGGGTTGCCACACCCGGGGGTAGCCTTCCCCGCAATGTTCATCATGGGTGTTTTCCAGGCCACTGGCCTGTCGCTCATGAGCGGCACGATCCAACGGAAAATCGCACCGGGCCTGCGAGGCCGTGCCAATGCCATCTACCTGACCGCCGTCATAGGCATCACACCCTTCGGCACTTTGCTGGCAGGTGAAGCCGCCCAGCGTTTTGGCGCCCAAGGCCCCCGGATCGTCATCCTGGCGGACGGGCTGATTCTTCTGGTTTCAGCACTTTGGCTGGCTCTCTTCCTCCAACGGGCACGGAGCCCACACCGCCACCGTGAAGAGGCATAATAGGGCAGTCCGATGGGACCTGCGATCGAGAACTAGTGCCAAAATCGCAGGCTCCCTAAACCAATCACCCGTGCAGACGAAGCCATCCTAGCCAAATGAGGCACCTTGGCCTCACTCTAGACACATGTATGACCGAGGGAATGACATGACCGACTCAGCGCTGATCGTATTCAAAGACATCACCAAGGTTTATGTGATGGGCGATATGGAAGTACGCGCCCTAGACGGTGTTTCACTTTCCATCGGCCGGGGGGAGTATGTGGCCATCATGGGGCCTTCGGGGTCTGGCAAATCAACGATGATGAACGTCATCGGCTGCCTGGACTCCCCCACGCAAGGAACCTATGAGCTCAACGGGAAATTGGCTTCGGCCATGAGCGACGATGACCTTGCTCAAATCCGCAACGAGGAAATCGGTTTCGTGTTCCAGACCTTCAACCTGCTGGCCCGCACCACCGCCATGCAGAACGTGGAATTGCCGCTGATCTACGCAGGCATGGGCCCGGCAGACCGCCATATCGCGGCGCGCAAGGCCTTGGAAAACGTGGGCCTTGGTACCCGCGGGGAACATATGCCCAACCAGCTGTCCGGCGGCCAGCGCCAGCGCGTGGCCATCGCGCGGGCCTTGGTGAACAATCCCTCCATTCTTCTCGCTGATGAGCCCACCGGCGCTCTGGATTCCAAGACCAGCATCGAGATCATGGCGCTGTTCGAAGAACTCTACCAAAAGGGCAACACAATCATCATCGTCACCCACGAAGAAGATATCGCCCGCCATGCCCATAGGATTGTGAAGCTGCGCGATGGCAAGATCATCCACGACGAGCCCAATGAACCCATCACGAGCGCGGAGCATCTGGCGCACTTAAGCCTGTAGGCGCTAGGCCGTGGGCTGTAGGCGCTGGGCGCTGTAGACGGGCCACCCCGGCCGTTTCAAAACGACTGGAGCCACCGCCTACTTCATCACGCCCAGGACAATCCTCGACCCATCATCACCTCCCCAGTGGATATTCTGCGTGGCGTTGCGGTAATCGCTTGGTTTGACGCGGCCTATGTTGTCAATGAAGGTTTGAGGATTGCGGTCCACCAGCGGGAACCAGGTGCATTGAACCTGGACCATCAAGCGGTGTCCGGCCTTGAAGGTGTGGCACACGTCATTCAGGGAAAAGTCCACGGGCGTGGGCTGGCCGGGAATGAACGGTTCGGGCTTTGCAAGTGAATTCCTGAATTTGCCGCGCATAACTTCGGCACGCAAGAGTTGCTGGGTGCCACCAAGCTGCACGTGTTTCGGTTCACCGGTTGCGTTCTTCTCTTGGATTTCGAGATCTGGCGCATTGTCTGGGTAGACATCCACCACTTTCACGATCCAATCGCTGTCGGTTCCACTGGTGGAGACCTTGAGATGCACTTTTATGGGTCCCGCCAATCGCAGGTCTTCCTTGAGGAGTTCAGTCTGGAACACCACCACGTCGGGCCTCCGCGAGGCGAAGCGCTGGTCCTCCACCACATATTCCCTTGACACATCCAGCTCCACGGCCTGTGTGTAAGGCACAGGCCGGCTTGGATCGCTGATCCAGGATTCCGAGCCGGGAGCTGGCGCGGCAGTATCCAAGCTCAGCGCCCCCCCCTCCCGAAAGAAAAGCGTTCTCTCCACAGCTTCTTTCGGCGGCCAAACGTCAAAGCTCTCCCAGCGGTTGGAACCGGTCTCGAACACCATCGCCTTAGGCAGATGAGGGTCCGGCGCGCCTTTCAGGTGATGCATGAAGAAAGGGAATTCAATGGTTTCCTGGTAGTGCTTGGACACATTCGAGCCGAAATCCACGTTGCCCAGACGGTGGTAATTGGGCACCCCCCATCCACCGTGGAACCATGGGCCCATCACCAGATGGCGCTCGGTATTCGGGCTCAAACGATCCAGGGACAAGTTGACTTGCAGCGGCCCGAAGGGATCTTCGTCGTCGAAAAACCCGCCCACGGTGAGCACCGCGGGCTTGATGTCCTTGAGGTGCGGCCTCAGATTCCGCGCTTTCCAATATTCATCAAGATTGGGATGCGCGATGACATCGCTCCAACTCTTGACCTCGCCCTTGAAGAATTTCTTATCGAGGTCGTCTGGAGAACCGGCGCGAAGGAAAAAGCGATAGCCGTCTTCGGTGCCTGGATCGAATTTCCGGTCCCTGGGTGGCCAGACTGCGGTGGGTTCAGGGCGGGCCCAACCGAAAAATGTCTGAAATCCAAAGGCTTGGCTGAGGAACAGCGCACCGTAGTGATGGTCATCATCCCCCACGAAAATATCGGTCACGGGGGCCTGTGGCGACACAGCAACCAGAGCCGGATGGGCATCGATCATGCCCGCCGCGGCGTAGAAACCCGGGTAGCTGACGCCCCACATCCCGACCTTGCCGTTGGTGTTGAGGTTCTTCGCCAGCCAGTCAACTGTATCAAAGGTGTCGGTGCTTTCGTCCACGTCCCGTGGCCCCTTGAGGTCGCGGTGGGGTGTCACTTCCAGAAAGGCGCCTTCGCTCATCATGCGTCCCCGCACATCCTGGAAGACGAAGATGAAACCCTCCTCCATGAAGAGCCTGGATGGGCCCAGTCCCCACTTGAACTTGTCCGGTCCATAGGGCGCCACGCTGTAGGGCGTCCGCTGCATCATCACCGGGTAGCTTCTCGAAGTGTCCTTTGGCGTATAGATGGAGGTGAAGAGTTTCACCCCATCGCGCATCTGGATGAGCACTTCACGCTTGGCGTAGTGCTCCTGGACATAGTTGGTCGCGGGCACAGGGGCCTGGGCGATCAGAGCCACAGAGGTCATCGGCAACAGGAAAGGCCAAACATTCATTACTGCACCAATACCGGCAGTTCCAGGTTTGATGCCTGGGCGGGGCTGTGGAAGAGGCGGATAGTGGCTTTCCTGAAATCCGAATCCTTGGCTTTGTTGATGTCCATGAATTCTTGGGGATTACGATCCATCAAGGGGAACCAGGTGCTGTGGACCTGCACCATGAGCCGATGGCCTTTCCTGAAGGTATGGAAGATGTCGTTGAGTTTGTAATCCACTGCCGAGGGAACACCGGGTTCGAAAGGTTCCGGCTTCGAGAGCGAATGTCGGAACTTGCCGCGCATGACTTCGCCGCGCACCATCTGCTCCATGCCGCCCAGCGGACTGTACTTGGCCCTGGGTGGCAGTTTTTCATCCGGATCCTTGTAGTCGTTCGGCCACACATCAATAACCTTCACCACGAAATCCGCATCCGTCCCGCTTACGGAAACGCGGAGATGCACCTGGATCGGGCCGGCAACCGTCAGATCCTTATCCAGCACCGGCGTTTCGAAAACGAGCACATCCGGCCGAGTGGACACGAAGCGTTGATCGGCCACCATGTATTCCCTCACCATTCCAGTGTCTATCCCAGGCCAGAAAGGCACTGGGCGAGCAGGATCGCTGATGTATTCATCAAAAGCACCGCCCTGGGAGGGCACCGCGAACCCAAGCCCTCCGCCGGGTTGAAAGTAGACCTTCGTGGCCTTCAGGTTTTTAGGTGGCCACTGATCCAGGTGATGCCAGACATTCCGCCCCGTCTCGAAGACAGTGGCCGCCGTCAGATCTGGTTTCTGCGCGTCCTTCAGGTAGTGCATGAAGAAGGGAAACTCGACCTCTTTCTGGAAATACTCGGAGGTTTTCGCGCCGAATTTCACATCACCGAGTTTGTCTCCGGGCGTGCGATTCCAGCCTCCGTGGACCCAGGGACCCATCACCAGGAAATTGGCAGTGGCGGGGCTTTGCTTCCCCACGTATTCATGCACCTGCAGCGCGCCGAACAGGTTTTCCGCGTCGAACCAGCCACCCACCGTCAGCACCGCGGGTTTGATGTCTTTCAGGTGGGGCCGCAGGTTCCGCGCCTGCCAGAAGTCGTCGAAATCCGGGTGCGCCATCATGTCGTTCCAAAAGGCCACCTGCCCGTGCAGGAAGCGGGAATCCGCGTTTGCTAACGCGCCCATCTTGTTCAGGAAGAAGTCGTAGCCATCCGGCGTTCCGTGCTCGAAGCGTTTGCCCCATTCGGTCGTCGGCTTGGAGCGAGGCAACCCGAACGTCGCCAGAAAATTGAATCCATGGGGCAACCAGACCGTGCCATTGCGGTGGAAATCGTCCCCGGTGAACCAGTCCGTCACCGGCGCTTGCGGCGAACTGGCCTTCAGCGCCGGATGCGCGCCGATCATGCCGGCAGCGGTGTAGAAGCCTGGATAGCTGATGCCCCACTGGCCCACGCGACCGTTGTTGCCAGGCACGTTCTTCAGCAGCCATTCAATGGTGTCGTAGGTATCGCTGCTTTCATCAATGTCGCTGGGCTTCGTTTTGTTATCCAGGTGCGGCGTCATGTTATTGAAGGTGCCCTCGCTCATCATCCGGCCGCGCACGTCCTGGTAGACGAAGACGAAGCCCTCCTTGCCGAAGAGCGCCGTGGGACCGAGGTCGGCCTTGAATTTGTCATCGCCGTAAGGGGCCACGCTATAAGGCGTGCGCTGCATCATGACCGGATAGGTTTTCGATGTGTCCTTGGGTGTGTAGATGGACGTGAAAAGCGACGTTCCATCCCGCATGGGCACCATCACTTCACGCTTGGTGTAGTGCTCTTTCACGTAATCCAGCCCCTGAGCCGGCAGGGCCAGGGATAGAAGGGGAAGCAACAAAAAGGGAAGACGCAAACCCACACGCGAGGACAAGTTCATGGAGGCTCCAGAAGGAATGGAACGAGAATAGCAGGGAGAAGCCTCGTGATGCGATGGTGGTCCGCTTCAATCCCTGAAAACGGGCGTCTGCTTGCTCATGGCGGCCATCATGGCCGCTTGGATGTCCTGGGAGATAAGCATGCCGGCGTTCCAGGTGGCGATATGGGTCAGCCCATCGGCCACGCTGTGATCACGGGTGTAATTGAGCATCTCCTTGGTGCCGCGGATGGAGAGGGGCGATTTCCCGGCGATCTGCCGGGCCAGTTCAAGGACGCCGGCCTCCATGGCTTCATCGGATTCAAATACCTGATTGACCAGGCCGCAGGCGACTGCCTCCGGAGCTTTGATCTTCCGTCCTGTATAAGCCCATTCCCGCACCAGGCCTGGCGCCACCAGTTTGGGAAGGCGCTGAAGGGAGCCCACGTCGGCCACCATGCCGATGTCGATTTCCTTGATGGAAAAGTGGGTGCTTGAGGTGCAGTAACGCATGTCCGCGGCGGCCACCATGTCCAATCCGGCCCCAACACAGGCTCCGTGGATGGCTGCCAGCACCGGCTTCCGGCAGCGTTCCAGGCTGCTGAGGCAATCCTGCAATTGCAGGATCATCCCACGCAACTTCTCCGCGGCACGGCCCTGGCAATCATCCTTAATGGCCTGCTGAACGCCCATGAGCATGGTCAGATCGATGCCTGAACAGAAATGGCGCCCATTGCCCGAAAGCGCCACCACACGCACTTCCGGAGTCGCATCGGCCCACTGGAAGGCCTCGCCGACCTCCCGCCACATGGCTTCGTTCATGGAATTGGCCTTGTCCGGCCGGTTGAGCCGGATCGAAGCGATGCCTTGCTGCAGTTCAACGATCAGCGTCGTGAAGTCAGGCATGGGGGCTCCTGGAAGGGATTCAACCTTCATTGTGCCTGTGATTCCCAACTACGGTGCGGCGGCCATACCGTTAAGCTCTCCAAGAAGGGAATGACCATGAAAACGATATTCCTCGTCTGCGCGCTTTTGTCTGTGAACCAGTGGTGCCTGGCGGACGAGACTTCAGGTCCCAATCGCTCTACCATCCTGAGATTTCCGTGGGGAAGTCTCTACTACGAACCGGGATTGATCGGACCCTACCAATTCGAATCCACCAACGATGGATTCCGGCTCAGGTCGAATCAGGGGGAAGTAGCGATCCAGGGCACAGATGTCAACGGTTACCGGCTCATTTGGGGGAAGGAAACCCTCACGATCAACCAGAATGGCCTGGACCTGGATATCCGCGGCAATGGCAAGACTTGGACCCTCCATTCAATTAATGGAAAGTACACCTTGGCCTCCTCCTCCCCCAGGGACACCATGGTATTCGAACGGAATGCGAACACGTTCAGCATCAAAGGCGCTAAAGGTCTGGTGACAGTGACCTTGGATTTCCAAACCCTCCAGATCAAGAGTCCCCTTGGGACCACGACAGTCATCAACGACATCGGCAAACGCACCATGTCTGGTATAGGCCTGGACCAGATCCCCTATCTCGGACGAGGGCTCTTCATTCCATTCCATGGTGTGGGAATTTTCATCGACGTCGCGAGGTTCTTCCCCATGCAGGAAGTGGCTGAATGGGTCGAATGGAAACCGATCCTGGGACCCTGAAAAGATTGACGGCGAACAAGCTTGAATCTGGTTGTTCTACCTCTGTCCCCCTTCCAGCTCCGCTGGGTCGAAAGCGCTCCCCTGTTGAAGTGAGGGCGGATTGCGCCACATCCCCTAAACCCTATACGAAAGTTGCCGTATTGCCTCCTTGAATCACCAACCAGGAGCCGGCTATGCATTCATCCCGTCCCATCGCTTCCCTGATCATGGCCCTTGCGTCCATGACCCTTGGCGCCCAGACATTCATCCTCCAACCTACCCAGGCCGCGACTGTCACCGAGAGCCATACGGTGGCCTTGGCCAACGGCTCGAACCTCGCCATCAAGAACACGAACGGGCATATCAAGGTGCAGACCTGGGACCGGGCCGAAGTGGCCTTCACGGGCCAGTTCAAGCCCAGCAGCAAAGATGAGCAAGTGAAGGTCGTGTTTGAATCAAGCCCCAAGGGCCTTGAGATCCGCGGCGAATATCCGAAAAATCAATCTGGTTGGGGAAGCTACCGCGGTGCCGTCTGCGAGATGGAACTCAAGGTGCCCCGCAACGTGCTGGCTCACATCGATACTGTCAATGGCCGCATCACACTGACCGGGCTGGAAGCCAAAGCGGATTGCCGGACGGTCAACGGCGCGATCGAAGCCGAGGGTTTGAGCCAGGGCCTGACCGCTGAAACGGTGAATGGCGCCATCGCCCTGAGACAGGTGCGCGGCGCCATCCACGCCTCCACCACCAACGGCGCCATCTCGGCGAAGGAGCTGGACGGCATGGGTCAGGGCGTCGATCTGTCCACCGTCAACGGCGCTCTGAACGTGACCATGGCCAAGCTGGAAGGATCCTTGATGGCCACCACCGTGAACGGCCAGATTTCGGTCGACACCAAGGGCGCCGAACAAGTGACCGCCACGAAGCACCAGGTGGAAGCCACCTTCCCCGGCCGCAAGCAGACCATTCACCTGAGCACCGTGAATGGCGGGCTGGTGATGAAGTAGCGCGTCCGCATCTGGCATAGGTAGAAATAAGGTTGACTAAGCGCCAAAGGCGATTCGAGTCCGACTACTTATTTTAAAGGCCCCAACTGGGGCCTTCTTTCTTGGTGCCGGTGGCCGGACTCGAACCGGCACTAGGGGTCGCCTAACAAGATTTTGAGTCTAGCGCGTCTACCAATTTCGCCACACCGGCATGAGGCTAGGATACCGGGCTGGCGGGGGTTTTCAAAGCATGTTGGTGGGATGTGCCTCCACTGTCAGCCGGTGTTGTAGTTCTGATGTAGCTGTTGGGCTCAAATCATCGGTCAAAAGCCCTGGCTTTGCTCCTTTCCGAAGGAGCGGCAATGCCAGCTTTCCGAAAGCGAAGGAAGGATATGACGGAATCGGCGAAGCCGGTTGCCGCCTGAAGGGAGAGGGCCGTAAGCCCGAGTCAACTGTAACCACCATGAAAGGCCATCCTCCGTCCCATAGCTTGCACGCGGCTGGCTGCGCACGCGGTTTCCGCTGCGCGGAACCTGCTCCGGTCGCTCGCGCGCCCTCCGCCTACCGCTACCTACGCGCCATCCTTAACCACCAATAACAAACGGCGCCATGGCGCCGTCTGTTATTGGTGGTTCCTCAGGAACTCGAACCCTGGACCCGCTGATTAAGAGTTAATATTTGATCAGGGGCGTGCCTAGCGATGCAATCGTTAGATACCAGTATTGATGAGGCTTTTCAATGATTCTATCTTGGAAGGTGAACCTGGCAAGATTATGGTAGCTGGTAGCTATCAATAGCTTCATGGTAGCTATCTTGGCCAGTTTCGCAAGGGGGATATGGTGCAAAGAACCGGCGTCGTGAAGATCACCAAGAAACTCATCGACATGCTGGAACCACGGGACCGAGAGTACTCCTTGTGGGACGAAGAAATCCCAGGTTTCGGAATGCGCGTGTGGCCATCCGGTCTCAAAGTCTTCACCTTGAAATACCGATTCCATGGCCGCCAGCGCTGGGCCACTCTGGGCCGATTCGGTGAAATCACCGTGGACGAGGCCCGCCTGAAGGCCTACCGATTCAGAGGCGTCGTGGCCGAGGGCCAAGACCCCATGGCTATCCTCCACGCCCGCAAAACCGCACCGACCATGCAGAAACTAGCAGACCAATTCATAGAGGAATACGTCGCCACCCACGTTCGCGCCAGCACGGCCCGCATGTACAAGAGCCTTACGGAAAAATTCATCGTTCCAGCCCTTGGGGACATCCTTGTGCAAGACGTGGACCGGGCCGCTATTTCAAAGCTTCACCACTCCATGGCCCGCACACCGCGTCAAGCCAATCTCATGATTCGGGTGCTTTCTAAAATCCTCAGCCTTGCGGAGGAATGGGGGTTCCGCCCTCTTCAATCAAACCCCTGTTTCCGGTTCCGGGGCTTCAAAGAAAACAAACGTGAACGCTTCCTAAACCCCAAGGAAATCGCCCGTCTTGGAAAAGTGTTGGAGCAACTTGAACGTGATAACGAAGAATCCCCATTCGTCATTGCCGCAATCCGTCTCTTGCTGTTCACCGGCGCACGTCATCAAGAGATATTGAACCTCAAATGGGCATGGGTTGACCTTGATCGAGGGGTGATTCGTCTCCCCGAAGCGGCATCCAAGACCGGGGCCAAAAACATCCTTTTGAACGACCTCGCGTTGGAGGTCCTGCGCCACCTGCCCCGGTCCAAAGGGAACCCCCACGTCATCACTGGTTCACTCGAAGGAAAACAGCTTGGAAATCTCAAAGACCCCTGGGAAATCA
Source organism: Holophagaceae bacterium (assembly GCA_025358435.1). Lineage (GTDB taxonomy): Bacteria > Acidobacteriota > Holophagae > Holophagales > Holophagaceae > JANXPB01. The sequence continues at coordinate 15,650 of JANYJQ010000154.1, read as the reverse complement.
TCCGCACCAAAGCCAAACTCCCTGATTTGCGTGTCCATGATTTGCGCCATACCTTTGCCAGTGTCGGAGTGCTCAATGGATTGAATCTTCCAGCGGTAGGTGGCCTCTTGGGGCACACCCAATCGAGCACAACCCAGCGATATGCCCACCTCTCACAGGGGGCACTTCACGATGCCAATAATACGATTGGGAAGGCACTGGAAACCGCCCTCCAATCCACGGATGACGAGGAGAAATAGGAATCGCAGGAGGGATCGAAATATTTGAATTATGCTCGAAATCTGCTTGAAATATGTTTGAAATCTGTTTGAAACAGTTTGAAACTGAATTAGAATGATTCAAACGCTCCTCCCTCAGGTGAACCGTGCCCAAAAGGACCCCAGTGAAAGACCCCAATGTGGAGATCCTCGCGGTCCTGGCCAAGCATCCAGAAGGGCTGTCCAGGGAAGACCTCCAGGTGGGTGTCGGACGAGCGAAGGAGGAGCCCTTCCGTTTTCGCCGGGTCCTGAAAGCCATGGAAGCCAAAGGCCAGATTCGCGGGGAGGGGATCACCCGGGCTAAGCGCTACTTCCCCGGCTTGCCGGGCGTGTCCAACGTGTCCCTAAGGATCTGGGAGTGGGATTTCTCTCCTGAAGCCACGGAGGTCATCGGGCAGGTCAATCGCCCCATAGCCATGCGTAAGCCATGCAGCTACGAACGAGAATTTCTTGATGCCTATCGCCCCAATCAAACGTTCTATCTTCGGGAGAAGGACCGGGCATCCTTGCAAAACCTAGGAGGCACACCCGACGCCCAGGCGCCAGCAGGAACCTACGCGCGGCAGATCCTGGAGCGCCTGCTCATTGACCTCTCTTGGAATTCCAGCCGGTTGGAAGGCAACACTTATTCCCTGCTGGACACCGAGCGGCTATTCAAAGAAGGCGCGGCGGCGGAAGGGCGGAACGCCCGCGAAACCCAGATGATCCTGAACCACAAGCAGACCATCGAGTACCTGGTGGAAGGCGCGGGCGAACTGACTCTCTCACCAGGAATGGTTCGAACCCTTCACGGGATGCTGTCGGAAAACCTTCTCTCGAATCCCGCGGACGAAGGCCGCCTCCGGCAATTCGGAGTGGGAATCCACGAAAGCACGTACATCCCACTTGCCGTCCCATCCCTCATCGAAGAAATCTTCGAGCAGCTATTGGTGACCGCCTCGGCCATCCAAGATCCCTTTGAGCAGGCTTTCTTCCTGCTCGTCCACATCCCCTATCTCCAACCCTTCGCAGATGCGAATAAGCGCACCTCTCGGTTGGCGGCGAACCTGCCCTTGATGAAGCACAATCTCCAGCCCCTATCCTTCAAGGATCTCCCCCAGGAGACCTACACCATGGCGATTTTGGGGGTCTATGAACTGCGCCGGATCGAGGCTCTGCGGGATGTTTTTCTTTGGGCCTACCAGCGTTCCGCTGAGCACTACCAAGCAATTCGTCAGTCCCTGGGCGAACCCGATCCCTTCCGCCTCCAGTACAGAAACGCGATCAGGGAGTTGGTCCGCGAGCTGGTGAAATCGAAGGTGCGTCCGGGAGGGCCAATGCTTGAGCGCATAGCACTCGACATTGCGAAGCACATTCCCGCAAGCGACCAGTCCCGTTTCCACGCCGTTGTCCTACAGGAATTGAAGAACCTGAACGAGGGCACTTTCGCCCGTTACGGCCTCAGGCCCTCGGAATTCGAGCGATGGAGGGAAACCCAAGCCCGGCTCATCAAGGGCGATTGAGGGAACGGCTTTCTTAAGCGCCCATTCATCGGCCCCTAAATCCCGAGGATGCGCCTCGGCTCCAGGTTCCAGAACCGCGCCAGGCTAAAAGCGGGCCTGTCACGGCAAGGGCCTTCGGCCTTCTGTAAAGCACCTGGCCCGTGGGAGATTCCGACCCACACTTGGGACAAGCAAGCAGAGATTAAGCCGCTCGCTTCGCCCGGTCGTGAACCTCCTTTCCTTCGGGGAGGCTCACGACCGGGACAGACGGCAGGGATGAATTCAAGAGGGACAAGCCCTCTTGGAACTGCCAAAAAAAGGGGAAGGTCTTCTCCCGAACACCGACAGGGATAGGAAGAAAAAAGCCCTATGAAAGAAACTCAATCGCCCATGTTGTGACCTCAACATGCACCCACAAGGCCATCCGAACATGGGCTAAAAAGCAGCCCCAAAGGCGGGCCTCAATTACCACCATTTCGCTCTCATGAGGCACCCCAATGGACACCCAAACCGAGGTCCAAGACGATACCCAAGCAGCCCTTTTTTGTGCTCCCTTTTCCTTCATAGCGAGTAGCACAAACAGACCTCTCATTTCGGCCAGAAGATCCGCCGTGACACCTTCCTTCGCCTTGCACCATTTCGGGGCCTTCCAGTGCTTCCTGGCAGCCCCCAGGCACTCGAAGACCCGAGGGCTCCTCTCCGATATCCCCGCTTGCAGATAAGCCTGAGGGAGCCCGGTTACGATCCATTCACCGGGTCGGTCTGGGTCCGGCACATAGCAGGCGATGTCATCAGGCTTGGTGGTGTACTTCAGGGTTTCCTGGATCGCGTCTTCCAAAGAAATGGAATTCTCACCTTTCCGTGGATTCACATTGACGGCCTGAACGTGAAGGCAGGCCGTCACAGCGTTCTCCAACTGCCACGGGTCGGGATAGAGGTCCGCCAGTTCGAATGCGTAGGTTTTGAGTGTCGCAATCCTTAGGCAATCCCACCATTCGTTGGCTAATTTCGCCTGCATCGCGAATCGCGCCCAAAGCAGAAGATGGAAATGGGGGTGATGCAAGACCACACCATTCCATAACACCTTCCGAGTGACTTCGAATCCCCGAAAGCCCGCGAAGACTGCATCTTCGAAGATATCCCGCTTACGAAACAACTCCCAGGCCATGAACGCGCGTTCTTCCTCCTTCGTCTCGCACACACCAACAACGATTCCAGGATCCAGCGTTGGGGTTGTGAGGGTCCAGAAGACGGGCATCACCTTGCCCGCCTCTTTCCAGTCGTACCAGACTGCACTCAGGCGCCAGCGAAGAATTCGGAGATTTGTCCGAGCAACTTTGCGGGACCTTCGGCTCAGGCGGCGTTGGTAGGCAGGGGCATATCTCATGGATGCGCCATACCCTGACCCACCCACCCCGAAGACCCGCCCATCCTTGCTCCCAACGGCGCTGTACGTGCTCTCGGATTCAAGGAGAAGAAGGGCCGCCATCCGAATGAAAACACCTTCACCAGGCGCTGCGTGGAGTTCCTCACCTTCAGCGTTCAAGAGAATGACTTCGCCCTGATCATCGTGCCCCAACCGGATCTTTCCACCCGCCAGAGCTTCGGCGATTGCAGATGCTTGGCGCTTCGCCATATGAGCCCGAGCCCGAGAGGCACTGACGGCCGCAGTCTGCGCTTCCAGCACTTCCCCCGTGCTGGAATCCAAAACCAAAGGGCCTCCGGACGTTTCAAATAGTGTCCAAGACCCGATCTTGTTTTCACATTGCGGAGCGGAGGGGCCGCCAAAATCAGACCCATTTCTGGGATCGATTGCGGCACCCTCGACACAAGGATGGATTATGCATTGCGCCATGAATGCACGGCGACGCGTCCCGGCGAAAATCCAGGATTCAGAGAGTCGTGAACCGCGTCAGCGAGCTGTCAAGGACGCAGACCGGGGCCAGGATCAGAGGTGGACTTCCTGGCTGATGCGGCGATCCAGGCAAGAAGATCTTCATCGCGATAGCGGATCATGCGGCGCCCGAGGCGCACGTAGAGGGGCCCGTTTCCCTGTACGCGAAGGTACATGAGGGTCTGAGGGCTGATGTTCAACATCTCCGCAGCTTGGCGAGTGTTTAGTAGTACCGAGGAAGAGGCCTCCATTACGGCGCTCCAAAAAATATTCGCGTCCCTGCCCATGAACGGACGCGTGGGGTTCCCCACAGTTCTTGCGGCGAGGGGGAATCGGCCACACAATGGCTTATCCCGCCGCCGTTTGGCAGCGTGGGCGCCCTGTCGTGATGGATGTTGGTTCGCAAGGCCACCATCACGACGGGGTTGTTTTTTGGGTTTCAAAGATCAATTAATAACGCATTTTAAGGTACGTCTCAGGGTGAGCTGATGCAAGTATAATTATTGTATTCATAAAACTTAAAAACATCGAAAACCTGAAAAAACGGAAAAAACGGTGATTCAAACAAAGTGGGAAAAACCGGAAAAACCAATTGTTCGAACAAAGTGGGAAATACCGGAAAAACCGGAAATCCGAACGAAGCGGAAAATGTTCGGAAAACCAAATGAAGGATTCGATCCGATCTGGCCCGTAAATTAGTTGACCCAAAAAATCCCGGTTCTCGTTGGCTCTACGTCACCTAACGAATTCCGAATCGGTAGCTGGGAAGTAGCTTGAACGCAAAAGGCCACCTTTGAGGGTGGCCCTAAGTCTTGCATCGTTTGGTGGTTCCTCAGGGACTCGAACCCTGGACCCGCTGATTAAGAGTCAGCTGCTCTAACCAACTGAGCTAAGGAACCGACAGTCCAGTGTAGCAAGGGATGGACTTTTCGCAAGGTGGAGATTCAATCGGAAAAGCTACAGAGTGGGCAACTGCATGGCTTCGCGTACTTCGGCCATGGTGGCCTGGGCGACTTGGCGGGCTTTGGCGCTCCCGGTGCGCAGGACGTCACGGAGATGGTCCCTGTGCAGGAGATTGTCCTCGATCTTTTCGCGGACTGGTGCGATGCGGCGGATCATGGCTTCGGCGACTTTTTTCTTGCAGTCGAAGCAGCCGATGCCCGCGCGGCGGCACTCCGTATTCACCATCCCAATGGTCTCGTCATCGCTGAATAGCTTATGAAATTCGAAGACCGGGCAGATGTCGGGGTTGCCTGGGTCCGTGCGTTTCACACGGGATGGATCGCTGGCCATCTGACGCGTGCATTTCTCTAGGATTTCCGGATCGGTATCCCGCAGGTAGATGCAGTTCTCATAGCTTTTCGACATCTTCTTGCCATCGAGGCCGGGCACTTTCGGCGTCTTGGTGAGCACGGCGGCGGGCTCGGGGAAGACTTCTTTCCTGTAGAGGAAGTTGAAACGGCGCACAACCTCGCGGGCCAACTCCAGATGGAAGAGCTGATCCTCTCCCACTGGGACTTTGTCAGCTTTGTAGATGATGATGTCCGCGGTCTGGAGCAAGGGATATCCGAGGAAGCCGTAACTGCTGAGGTCGGCCACCGAATTCTGCAGTTTTTCCTTGTAGGTGGGCACGCGCTCCAGCCAGGAAAGCGGCGTGATCATGCTCAGCAGCAAGTGCAGCTCCGCATGTTCTTTCACTTGGCTCTGGATGAAGATCGTCGCTTTTTCCGGGTCCAGCCCCGTGGCCAGGAAGCAGGCTGTAAGTTCCTCGGTGGCGGGCCAGATCTCTTCCACGGCCTCGTACTTCGACGTAAGCGCATGCCAGTCCACGATCATGTAGAAGGCCTCGTGGTCGTGCTGGAGCTTCTCGAAATTGTCCATGGCGCCGACCAGATGGCCGATGTGCTGGGATCCCGAAGGCTGGATGCCGGAAAGAACGCGCTGCATGTCAGACTCCGAGGAAGAACCGTGCCACAGGATTCAGGTAGAAGGTTTGGGCCAGGTAGAAAAGCGGCCCCAGGATGATCCCGATGAAACCAAAGAGGAACATCACCAAGAGCGCGATGGAGATGGCTGGCTGGGCCCGATCGTACTTGGCCAGCCATTCAACCGGCAGGAATCCACGGATGATGTTGGAGCCATCCAGCGGCCCCACCGGCAACAGGTTGAACAAAGCCAGGGCCACATTGATGATCACTAGGCGGCCCAGAAGGGTCAGGGCGAAAACCTGAAAATTGCTCAAGCCTGCGTTACTTAGCGCGTCCACCGGCAAGTACATGGCCGTTTCAAAAATATTCATGCGCTGTGCTTCGACCGCGCCGGGAAGATTCCGGATCATGATCGCAAGGATTGGGATGAAAAGCAGGGACTGCAGTAGGTTCGATAAAGGCCCTGCAGAGGCCACCACGGCCATCCCCACCCTGGCCCTGAAGTGACGCGTGAGGTTGCGGGGATCCACTGGTACAGGCTTGGCCCAGCCCAGCACCCGCCAGCCCGTGAGCATGCCCAGCAAGGGAAGGATGAGAGTCCCCAACGGGTCCATGTGGGCGATGGGATTCAGGGTCAGGCGGCCCATCCGTTTGGCGGTGTCATCCCCCAGGTAGTAGGCCATGGCGGCGTGGGAAGCCTCGTGGACACTGAGCGCGAACAGCAGGGCCACATAGGTGACCAGAACCGTAGATAGTGAAAAGCTTCCGGACAATTCAACTCCATGCAGGGTTATATGTTCAGGTCATCAAAGAACCAGCCTAACCCGTCGAAGGGCGCTTCTCCAATCCCCAGAGCGTTTCATAGAACGACTCGAGACAAGTTGGGAATGCTGCGTTATCCTTGAGGGTTTGATATGGAGCGACCCACATGATTCTCAAACCCAACGCCCCCGAAGCAGCCCATGCCGGGAAAACGATCCAGGGCTTCAACTATATAAATGGGAAAGAGGTCGAGGGCGTCGGCCACATCGAATCCCGCTCCGCCGTGGATGATCGCGATCTCGTAGGTGTATTCCCCGATAGTGGCGAGCAGGATGTTGAAAACGCCGCCAAGGCTGCTGCGAAGGCCTTCAAGACCTGGTCCGCCACGCCTTCGCCGATCCGGGGCGCCGTGATCCAGCGCATCGGCCAGATCCTCACCGAGCAGAAGGACAAGCTCGCGCATGTCATCACCCGCGAGATCGGCAAGACCCCGCGGGAAGCGATGGGCGAAGTTCAGGAAGCCATCGACACCTGCACCTTCTTCACCTCTGAAGGCCGTCGGCTTTACGGCCAGACGGTGCCTTCCGAGATGGCCCACAAGGAGCTTTACACCTATCGTCGGCCCATCGGCGTTTGCGGCATCCTGGCCGCCAACAATTTTCCCATGGCCGTGCCTTCCTGGAAGATCATTCCCGCGATCCTCTGCGGCAATACGGTGGTGTGGAAGCCCAGCGACGACGCGCCGACCATCGCCTATCTCTTCTTGAAAGCCATGCAGGACGCGGGCGTTCCAGAAGGCGTGGTGAACACCGTGAACGGCAAGGGCCGCGCCGGTTGCGGCAAGCATTTCCTGGCGGGCATCGACAAGGGCTACTACCAGAAGTTCAGCTTCACGGGCTCCACCGAGGTGGGCCGAACGATTGGCGAGATGTGTGGGCGCAACCTGATGATCCCGAGCCTGGAACTGGGCGGGAAGAATCCCATGATCATCATGCCGGACTGCGACATGGACAACGCCGTGCGTGGCGCGCTCTGGGCCGCCTACGGCACCGCTGGCCAGCGCTGCACCAGCCTGGCGAACATCATCGTGCACGAAGCCTGCGCCAAGGAATTCAAACAGGCCTTCATGGACGGCCTCGCCAAGCTAGAGATCGGCAACCCCATCACCCACCCGGAAGTGACCTACGGCCCCATGATCAACGCGCGCTTCGCCAAGGGCTTCGAGGAGCACTGGGCCATGGGCGCAAAGGACAAGGGTGTGAAGCTGCTGAGCGGTGGCGCGCAGTGGACCGAGGCCAACCGCACCGCCATCGTGAAGGGCGACATCAGCCACGGCATTTACATGCAGCCCACCGTTTGGGATGACGTCGCCATGGACACCTGGCTGTTCCAAACCGAGGTCTTCGGCCCCACGGTGAACATCTCCACGGTCAAAGACTTTGATCAGGCGATGGATTACGCCAATGGAACGCCCTACGGGTTGTCCAGCTCGCTCTACACCGAGAACCGGCATTGGGTGGAACGCTTCAAGCGCGAGATCAAGGCAGGCATGAGCTCCATCAACAACACCACGTCCGGCGCCGAGGCCCACATGCCCTTCGGCGGCAACGGCTGGAGCGGCAACGGCACCCGCGAAAGCGGCATCTGGGTCATCGATTCCTACACCAAGTGGCACGCCGTGAACGACGATGCCAGCGGCAAGCTGCAGCTCGCGCAAATCGAAACCAACTACGGCGGCGCTGCGGCCGTGCCGACGGATTGGGCCGCGCTCTAACAGGCCACTTCATTCCAGACGAGGCATCGTCCCACTGATTCTCGTGGGTTCGAGTTTCGTGCGCTTGCTCATCCTGATTTCTTTTTGGCTGCGTGGCTCACCGATCGCCAGGCCGCTCGGCGAGACGGGCTAGTTTCCGCGTGGCGGCAGCGATGTTCGGTCGAAATATCGGCCGCAGCATGCCTGCCCAAATCCAGGCGAAGGGACCCTCCACCTCGATAGAATGAGTCAGCCTCGTGCCCATGTTCGTGGGCACCATCCAATGTTGAAATCGCAGCCGTGCGAAGGGCAATGGTGTGAAGTAGGAAAAAGAGCGGCCTACGACCAGTTCGGTGATGGTGAAGACTGCGCTGCGGCCTCTAGTGGGTTTCAATTCACCGCTGGCGCCTACCTTGAACTCACCGTTCAACTTGGCCCACTCGATTCCATCGTCCCATTCCTTGTAGCCGGATACATCCGCCCACAAGGTCCAGATGTTTTCAGGAAGGGCTGTCGTTTCAAGCGTGTGCTGGGCGAGGATCATGAAGTCTCCACCTCAGAGTTTCGCTCATCGCTTAGCTTGCCGCTAAGCTGTTTTCATTCTGGAGGCCCCCATGGACATCAACGCGATCAATACGGTGGGCATCGTGGGATGCGGGCTCATGGGCGCTGGCATCGCACAGATTGCCACCGAGGCGGGCTTTAGTGTGGTCGTGAAGGAAATTGACATGCCTTCGCTGGATCGCGGGCTCGTTCGCATCCAGGCCCAGTGGGACAAGGCGGTTTTAAAAGGCAAGCGAAGCCAGCAGGAGGCCGATATCTTCAGCTCGAAACTCCAGGGCACGCTCCAATGGAGCGCGCTCGGGGATTGCGAACTGGTGATCGAGGCGGTGCCCGAAATCACTTCATTGAAACTGAAAACCTTCGCAGAGCTGGACCGTGTCCTCGCACCATCCACGTTGCTCTGCTCCAACACATCCTCCATATCCATCACCGAACTGGTCGCCTCGCTGGGGCCCGATCGACAGCCATTCACGGCCGGCCTCCATTTCTTCAACCCTGTTCCCGCCATGCCTCTGGTGGAGGTCATCCGGACGGTGCTCAGCTCCGCCGATACCATCGATACCCTCCAAGACTTCGTCAAGAAAGTAGGGAAGACCCCGGTGCTGGCCCCGGATGCCCCGGGCTTCATCGTCAATCGACTCCTGTTGCCTTTTCTGCTGGACGCCATCCGCTGCCGAGAGCAGGATCTCGCGGGCACCGCAGACATAGATGCGGGCATGAAGCTGGGTTGCGGCCACCCCATGGGACCTCTCCATCTGTCGGATTTCATCGGCCTGGACACCATCGAGAATGTGGCGAAAGTCATGTTCGAAGCCTTTGGCGAGCCTCGGTTCAAGGCTCCATCACTGCTTAGACAGCTTGTGGCGGCGGGGCGTCTCGGCCGCAAGAGCGGCTTGGGTTTTTATCGGTGGGAAGGTGAGCAGCGAATGGAGCCGGGCTCACTGTAGTCCAAATATTCGTTTCTACGATATCGAGTTCCGGCTTCCACTTCGGATCAATTCGGGAACGCGAGTCCGGATCCGCGCGAATCCTGTTTGATCCTCGTGATCTGGCCGAAAGGGTCGCCCTGGCGCCAGTTCTTCAATTGATCGTGGCGATGGCCGGAACCTATGTGGCCGCTAACTCCGAGTGGGACCACAAGCGTGGTGGCGTCGGGATCGCCCCAATCCACGATGAAGCGCATGCTCTGGCCGAAGTCGGGCTTGGCCACTCGGATAGTGTGGTTGGCGCCGCTCTGCATGATGCGCGGCGGATTGAACAGCCAACCCAGCAAGCCACCGGCGCGACCGATGGGATGCTGGATGTCCAGTCGATCATATTCCCCCCAGGTCTTGGGGCCCTTCTCCATCTGCATCCTGGTCTGGCGCGCGGCTTCCGACAACGCTTCCTGTTTGTCGCCCAGGCCCCCGCGGGTCCAGGCATCCTGATCCACCTTGAGGGCTTCCCTGATCACCGAATCATCCGTGTCTGAGTTGAAACTATCTGCCTCCCAACCCGTTCCCCTGAGAACGCGATTCAGCAATTGCGCGCGGAAATTTTTCTTCAGCAACTCGGCTTCTAGAAATTTCCTTGAATCCGCATCCGCCGCGCCATTCCAGCCCTGGAAGCGGGACTGCCAGGCGGCACCCAGAAACGGTGTGGCAAGATTCATGAATTCGCGATGTTCAAGAGAGGTGACGTCCAGTTGGATGCGCTCGGCACCCTTGTGATCAAGCTTGCCGGCGGTTTCGATCAGTTCCGCGATGCGCTTGGCTCTCACGGGACTGGCCCAGCGCGTGGCGACTGGATACGGAAAACCGCTGCCCAGAATCCTCTGATTGGCGGTCACCAGGTAACCCTTCGCCGGATCGAGCACCCGTGGCATTTCCGCCTGGCTCACGAACCCCTGCCAATCGTTGCTGGGGTCGTTGCCATCCACGGGAAGGGAGCCATCATCACCTTTTTTCCGGATGGGCACCAAGCCCGTGGCGCGGTATCCAATGTGGCCTTCTGCATCGGCATAGACAATATTTTGCGCGGGGCCCAAAAACCCATCGCAGGCAACATTGAAGCTGTCCCAGTCCGTCGCGCGGATGAGTTTCGTCATGGGCGACCGCAGATTCGCCGGGTCCAAGGCCGCCCACTTGAGGCTATACCCCGGCCGGACCTGGGGCCCATGGGCGCCCAGAGGCACCCGAAACCGTTCCGCAGGGCGGCCTTTCACAGGGATGTCCTCGATGCGTTCTCCCTTGGGATTTTCGCGGTAGAGATCCTGGACGTCGGTCCCCAGGTTCGTGAAGCCCCAGGCGATGGCCTGGTTGCGGCCCAGCGTGATCCCAGGGAGAAACGGAAGCGCCACACCCTCGACGAATCGCTCGCCGATTTCAATGCGCAGCGGCAGCCAGATGCCAGGACTTGCCAGACCGAGATGGGGATCGTTCACCAGCATCGGCTTGCCGCTCGCCGTGCGGCTTCCGCTCACCACCCAGGCGTTGGATCCAGTGGACGGATCGCGCTCTCCGGCCATCGCGCCGAGGCCCAGAACATCCTTCGGCAATCCTGGCAGTTTCGCAATTTTCAACAGCGGTTGAGCCTGGAAAAGCAGCTCTGCGTCCAGTCTGGGGGTTTCGGCATCAGGAATGATGAGCTGGTCCCAATCCGTCACCACGGGCTGAATGCCCCGCCGCAGGTTTTCCGGCAGCACCTTGAGTGCCTCATTGCGCAGCTCAGCCCGCCACGTGCTCGAAAGGTCCTCGTGCATGATCAGCAGGCCTTTCAGACAATCCGCGGATGTCCAAGGCCTGGGCTTGATGCCGAGCAATTGGAATTCAAGACCCCAGCGATCTGGATGGCTTTGGATGAATGCGTTGACCCCATCGGAAAAAGCCTCGAGGGCTTCCCGTTCATCCTCTGGCAATTTTGGAAGGGCTGCGTCGGCTGTCTGATGGAAACCGTAAACGCGATGGGTCCGATCCATCGGCAAGGCCGCAGGACCAAGAAGTTCCGAGAGCAGGCCATCTGCCGCGCGACGCTGCAATTCCATCTGGAATAGACGTTCCCGCGCAGCCAGATACCCTTGGACACGAAAAGCGTCCTGGTATGAACCGGCCCGGATCGTGGGGACACCGCGCCCATCGAACGACACCTGCACGCGGTTGGCGAGTCCATGGATCACGGGTACTGCGACATCCGGAAGTTGGCGCTGGACCGTCCACCAGGCCCAGAGAGCTCCAAGCCCCACGGCCACACCGAGGATCAGTACGATCCGTTTCGCCCACTTCATGAATGCTCCAATTCCGATCGCTACGAGTGCTTTGCTGTATTGTATCGCCTCAGCGAGGACCGGAGAGCATCGGACCCAGCTTCACCCAGAGGAGATCCGCCACCTTGCGGGCTCCCTTCGCGTTGGGATGGATCCCGTCCGCCTGGTTCAACCCCGGCTCCATGGCCACGCCTTCGAGCAGGAAGGGCACCAGCGGAACGTGGAATTCCGCGGCGAGGCGTGGATAAAGGGCCGCAAAGCGTGCCTGAGCCTGGGGCCCGAAATTGTCAGGCAGGCGAAGGCCCGTAAGAAGCACTCGGGAGCCTTCCTTCCGGGCCCGCCGGAGGATTGCGCGCAGGTTCTTTTCGGTCTGCTCGACGGGAATCCCGCGCAGGCCGTCATTGGCTCCCAGGGCCACCACCAGCACATCCACTTTTTGTTTGTAGATCCAGTCGAGCCTTGCGAGGCCACCGGCGGTGGTATCGCCGGAGATGCCCGCATTCACGACCTTCCAGGGCCTTCGCTCCGCCTTCAGCCGTGCCTCGATGAGGGACGGGTAGGCCTGCTCCAACGGCAACCCCAGCCCCGCCGTCAGACTATCCCCCAGGAAGACGATGGTGCGTCCGGCCTCGGAAGGGATGGGTGCATGGCCAGGGCTTGCGAGCAGCGGCAATAGCAAGGCGGGGATCGGCCAGAGATGCATACCTTAAGAATCTCATGGTTGCTCTGCAGGATTCACAGAGCCCCTTCAGGTACCCTTGATTCGTGATTGAACTGCGCGAAGTGTCCCGGGTCTTCGAATCCCCCTCCGGTGAATCCCTGACGGTGCTCGAAAACCTGTCCTGTTCCTTCAAGGCGGGCCTTTCGGTGGCTATCGAAGGGCCCTCAGGCAGCGGCAAGAGCACCCTGCTGGGGCTGTTGGCAGGACTGGACCAGCCTACGTCTGGCGAGGTGGTCGTCGCGGGCCACAACCTGGGGAATCTAAGTGAAGCAGGGCTTTCTCGCTTCAGAGCCCAGAACCTTGGCTTTGTCTTCCAGTCTTTCCACTTGCTCCAGCATTTCTCCGCTTTGCAAAACGTAGTCATCGCGGGAGAGATCGCCGGGCTGCCAGCTCCATTGAAAGCCGCGCAGGAGGCGCTGGCGCGTGTGGGCCTTGAGCACCGCACCGACCATGTGCCGGGCCAGCTCAGCGGGGGCGAATGCCAGAGGGTGGCCATCGCCCGGGCCATCGTGACCCGCCCCAAGATCCTGCTTTGCGATGAACCCACTGGAAGTTTGGACCGGGTGAACTCATCTAAGGTGTTTGAACTCCTGCTGGCACTGCACAAGGACCTGGGGACCACGCTGGTGCTGGTGACCCATGACCCCCATCTGGCGGACCGGCTGGACCGTCAGGTCTTCCTCGAGGGCGGACGCTTCGTGAACGGCGCCGCATGAGGCAGGGCTTTCTTCTGCGCATGGTGGGCAGGGAGCTGGGCCGCCAGAAAGGGAGGCTGCTGCTGATCGCCGTCTGCCTCTCCTTGGGGTTTGCCGCCTTCGCCGCCACCTACGGATTTTCCGCCCGGGTGCTGGGGGCCATCCATTCCGAGAGCCGGGCCATCCTGGGTGGCGACGCAGCCCTGAATTCCACTGGCCTGATGCCAGATGATCTAGAGGCCAAGATCCGTGCCTTTCCTGAAGTGGATCGCGTCTGCGCGGTGTATGACTTTGCGACCATGGCCTCGGTTGAGGGCCTGCCACCCAAGCTCGTCGAGGTGCGCGCAGCGGGTGATGGCTATCCATTGGCGGGAGCCTTGGATATCGCAGGCGGGCCAGGCCGGATCACCGCAGGCCGTCCTGCCCTGGACCACGGTGTATTTGTGGAAGGGCTCCTGGCGCAGAATTTCAATCTCACAGTCGCGGAAACCCAGCCGCCCACTCAGCGCACATCGCTGCGGATAGGCACCGGCGACCTGCCCATCCGGGGAATCATTGCGAAGGATGAAGCCCGCCAGGCTTCAGCTTTCACCTTGGGACCGCGGGTGCACATGGAGCTGGATACCGCGCGATCCTTGGGCCTGCTGACCCAGCGCTCACGAATGACGGGACGCCTGCTGATGACACTGAAGCCCGGCGTGCAGATCGAAAGCCTCATGCTGAAGCTGAGAAGCCTGGCTGGGAAGGCAGGTCCGGCGGTGCGGGCCCAGAGCCACGAGGAGGCCAGCGGGGCCCTGGCCCGCCCCATCCGCAATCTCAACCGCTTCATCCAGCAGCTGGGTCTGTTCACCCTACTGCTGGCCTTGTTGGGTGCCTGGGCCATACTCGCCGCCTTTCTGGATGGGCGGCGGCGGGAAGCGGCCATTCTTCGCTGCCTCGGCGCGCCGCCAAACGCACCCGTGATGATCTTCGGCGGACTGACCCTGATCCTGCTGGGTACGGCCCTGGCTCTGGGTTTCGCTGGGGGCTCGGCGGCTTCGGCCTTCATCCCCCGGCTTCTTGGCGACATCATCCCCACTGCGGCACAGCATGCCTCGGCCCAATGGCCGCCAATGGTAGAAACCTTGGCGGCGCTTGTGATGGTGCTGCTCCCCTCGCTGCCGCCCCTCTTGCGTCTTGGAAAGGTGAGACCCCTGGAACTGCTCCGTGAATCCTCCCTCCCAAAAGGAGACCGGCTCCTGTCCTGGCTCTGTGGCAGCTTGGCGTTGCTGGTGGCATCCTGGCTGGTGCTGCGCAACGCGCCGAGCTTGAAGGCGGGACTTGCCACTCTGGCTGGGTTGGCCCTGCTCTTCGGACTGCTCATGGGTGCAACGCGGTCTCTGCTCTGGCTATACGGCCGCTTCGCCGTCCGCATGCCCCTTGCCATGAAACTGGGCTTCGCACAGCTGGGCGCCAAGCCGGGCCTGACGTCACTCATGATGGCGGTGATGGGGTTGGCTATCTTCCTGACGCTCGCCACCTCTTTCATCAAGGACGACCTGGTGGGCCCGATCTTGAAACAGCGTGGCGCGGGCAATCGGCCCAATCTCTTCTTCATCGACGTCCAACCGGACCAAAGCACGGCTCTGCAGGCCCAGCTCAAGCGCCTTTCAGGGCGCGATCCCCTGGTGGCGCCCCTGGTGCGGGCTCGACTTAAGGCCATCAATGGCCTGGTCCTCCGTGAAGCGCCTTCGCCGGCGGACGGCAACGAGGAACGTGCCCACCGTGAAGGCTTTCGGACGCGGGAGCAGAACCTCACCTACCGCGCGGCGCTGGAGGAAGGCGAAACCCTTGTGGCGGGGCGCTTCTGGACCGATCCAAAGTCGCCCCTCGCGGAGATCTCGTTGGAGGAATCCTTCGCGCAGGGCATCCAGGCCAAGGTCGGAGACGAACTCACGTTTGATGTGCAAGGCCGGGAGGTCAGTGGCAAGGTGACGTCCCTGCGCAAGGTCGTGTGGCAGACAATGCGCCCCAATTTCTTCATCGTGCTCCACCCCTCCCTGCTGGAAGGCGCGCCCCGCCTGGATCTGGTGGCCCACGAAGTCGAAGGCGAAGGCACCCGCAACCGCATCCAGACAGAAGTGACCCGGTCCTTTCCCAACATCACGGTCATCGATATCACCGAAGTGGCCCGGAAGGTGGGGCGGATCCTGGACCTCATCGCAACGGTCGGCCGGGCCTTGGCCACACTCATGCTGGCTTCCAGTTTGCTGGTGCTTGCAGCGAGTCTTCTGGCCGGCCGCCTGGACCGCCAGCGCGACTTCGTGGGCCACCAGATCCAGGCGGGGCGCGCCTTCCAGCAGGGAGGGGTGGAG
>JANYJQ010000129.1 GCA_025358435.1 Holophagaceae bacterium | reverse complement strand
AGCAACTTGCTCAACAATTTCGATTACGGTGCAAACTACGACGGCACCCTCTATGTCGTCCACAGCAGCGGTGCTCCCACCCGGAATGCTAATTTCGGAAATCGTGGGCAAAATTATCAGACCAACAGCCCCCGTGCGGCACAATTCGGTGCGAAGTTCACCTTCTAAATCAGGCGATTACTTAACAAACCGGGCCCCATGGGCCCGGTTTTTTTATAGTCCAAGCATTTCCTTCAGTCTGGGCGTGGCGCTGCGGCTGACTTCCAGGTCCTGGCCCTCGGCTACCCTGACGCTGGCGCGGCCGCCTTCCAGGGGCTTGAGGCCTAGCACGGCTTCAGGGCGTAGCAAGAGGTGGCGCTGGATGCGAAGCAGCCCGGCGGCGGGGAAAGCGCTTTCCACTTCTGCCAGGCTGGTCCAGGTCGTGCGGTGGCGCTGGCCCTGGGCCACGGCGTAGACGACCTCTTCCTCCACTTCAAAGTGCGTGGTCTTGCGCAGGTCCAGGAAGACCACGCCTTCGCCCGCTTTGACCGGGAAGCGCGTGTTGCCAGGCAATAGCTGCTGCAGTTCGCCGCCGCTGCGGCGGGGCACGCGGCCTTCGCGCAGGCGGGCCAGCGAGCGCTCCAGCCGGTCGGCAGCGATGGGTTTCAAGATGTAGTCGATGGCGGCGATGTCGAAGGCCCGGACGGCATGTTCGCTGTAGGCGGTGACAAAGACGACGGGCAAGGGCACTGGTATTTCCGCGACGACTTCAAGGCCCGTGGCACCGGGCATCTGGATATCCAGGAACAGCGCGTCCAGCGGGGGCGCAGTCTTCAACCACTCGAGCAGGGCCAAGCCATCCGGCAGCTCCGCCAGCACCTCGCATCCTGCTTCCTTGAGCAGCCGCGACAACCGGGACCTGGCCAGGGGTTCATCATCCGCCAACGCTACTTTCAACACACTCATCGAGACTCCTCCTGCACCTAATTTAATGAGGTCCAGCTCTCATTCACTGCCAGCGGGATTTCTTCGTTCTTGTGGACGGGCACGCCCAAGGCCTTCGCACTCACGCGAAAACCCGCGCGGGTGTAGCCATCTTCCGATTCCAGAAAGACCGAGCTCTCGCCCGGGAAATGGAGCTTCAGGCGCTCCATCAGGTTTTCGAGGCCTACGCCCTGGCGGCCAGCACGGCCGGGCCGCCCAACCTTGGTCCCCATCTCGCCCTGGTTGTCCACGCGCACTTCCACTTCGCCGAGCAGAAGCCGGGCCACGATATACAGCGTGGAAGCGCCCACGCGCTGGGACAATCCATGTTTGATGGCATTCTCCACCAGGGGTTGCAACACGAGCGGCGGCACCATCAGGCTATTCAGCTCGTCATCCCATTCCCAGATCACATGGAGCCGATCCCCAAGCCGCAATTTTTCAACTGCAAGGAAGCGCTCCACCAGGCGGGCCTCCTCCTTCAAGGGCACCCACTGGAGGCGCCCATTGTCCAGCACCATGCGGTAGAGCTCCGCCAGATCCAACAGGCCCTGCTCAGCGGCGGCGGGATCCTGCCGCACCAGTTCTGCCAACCCGTTCAAGGCATTGAACAGCACATGGGGCGAAAGCTGGTGCTGCAGCGCCCGATCCTGGGCGGACTTGGACTGCGCGTCGGCAAGGCGGCGTTCTTCGTCCTGCAGCTCGCCCATCGCGATGAAATAGCCCACCAGCGTCATGAGGGGAATCAACATCGTCGCGTTCCAGGCCGTGGCGGTCCAGAAATCCGAGGCAAGCATCGGCTTGCTTATTGAGAGGACCAGAACATCCAGCTCCACAAAAAGCAGCACCGAAATGCTGTTGACCAGCAAAGATTGAAAGACTCCGCGGAAGAGTCCTGCCCGGGGACGGTCGTCGTTGGTGAAGCGCCAGGCCATGGGCGCGATCCAGGAAAACCCGACGGAAACGAGGACAGGCACCAGCGCCGCCTCGACCAGCGCCAGGGGATGGCTCATCCCGACTTTCCAGAAAATGAAGAACCGGATGACGATGAAGGGTGCGGCGAAGGCGAGCACTGTCAGCCAGCCCCAAGGCCGGCCCATGCGCGCCCATAGATTGGCTTCCAGACTGCTTTTCCTCACGGCCTTCGGTCCGTGGTGAAAATCGCATTCAACCTGCGGTTGCCTTGGCCTTGCATCCGATCTCCGATGGTGATCCAGAATTAACCATATCCTTTAGGTGGTCCAAATGGTCCCCTCTCCGCTCAATGGGTCCATGGGCCCGCCCATCGGCGACAATGAACATTGGAGCCGCCATGAATCTTTTCCGTCGCCTTTTTGGATCCAGCCCCGGTCCCAGGATGAAACCGGAATTTGATTCCTCGGTGGCTCAACGTCTGGCCACCGCGGGCAAGGATCCCAACCGGGTAGAGGCCATTCCCGCAGCGCTTCTTGAAATGCCGGAAAAACCGGCATTTCCGGGCTTCAAAGGCATGGTGCGCCTGGAACTGACGCTGGACAGTGGTGGCAAGGTCGTTTCGGTTCAGATGGATGGCGCACCTTACGATCAAGTCTCGACATTGGAATCCTGGGCTGAAAAATGGACCTTCACCCCTGCGAAGATGGAGGGCAATGCCCATCCCTGTCGGATGGTCTTCGAAATCACCTGGTCCTGAGGTTCCCATGAAACGCCTGCTCTACTCTCTCGCAACACTGTCACTGCTTGCAGCACCACCCACCGAAAGGAAGAAACCCATGTCCTTCTTTGAAATCACCGTCAAGACCCTGGATGGCAAACCTGAATCGATGGCTGACTTCAAAGGCAAGGTTGTCTTGGCTGTGAATGTCGCATCTGAGTGCGGTTACACGCCCCAATACGAGGGCCTCCAGAAGCTTTACGCCGATTTTAAGGGTCGTGGCCTGGTGGTGCTGGGCTTCCCTTGCAATCAGTTCGGGGGCCAGGAGCCCGGTAGCGCCGAGCAGATCCAGGCCTTCTGCTCGACCAAATTCCATGTGGGCTTTCCCCTGTTCGAAAAGCTCGAAGTCAAAGGCCCGAACCAGGCGCCCATTTACGCCTTCTTGACCGCAAAACACGGCGAGCCCGCCTGGAATTTCCATAAGTATCTCGTTGGCAAGGATGGCCAGGTCATAGCCGCCTTCAAGAGTGGGGTGACTCCCGACAGCAGCGAACTGCGCGGTGCCATCGAGGCTGCGCTGAAGTAGGCCCTCGTCCCGCCAACTTCCCTGCCTGGCGAAACTGGGCTTACAAATAAAGCCTTAACTGATCTTAACTTGGCTTCTGAGCACCATCTGACGCATCGGCCGATGGCCGACACACGGGTCCGTAACGGTCCCTAAGCGTTGGATCCCGCAACGCGCTCCTGGGAGCCGGTTGCAAAACACTTTTGACATCGAATTAAACCTTTTGCCATGTCTTCGTTTCATACGAGCTTGCAATCTGGCATGGCCATTGAGTTTATAGGCAGCAAGGCAATCCACCACCCACCACCGCCCATGCGGCCCAACACGGAGAACCATCATGAAAATCTTCACCAAACGCCTGGCCTTCATCGTCCTCGGCACCCTGCTCAGCGGGGCGGCTGCCATGGCACAGGAAACCACCACCCCCAGGCGTGAAGCCCAAGTCGAGCGCCGCGCAGAGCGCCAGCAGAAGCGCATTGCCCAAGGCGTGAAAAGTGGAACCCTGACCCCCAGGGAAACCGCCCATTTAGAAAAACGGGAAGCCAAGCTCGATAGGAACATCGCCCGTGCGGAAGCCGACGGAAAGATCACCAAGAAAGAACAGGCCAAGTTGAACCGGGAAGAAAACAAGAATTCCAAGAAAATCTTCCGAAAGAAGCACAACGCCCACACTCAGAAATAGATTCATCGCGAATCGCGGGAGGTTTACCCCCCTTCCTCCCGCCCGGGCGGGGAAGCGCCACCGCTTCCCCGCCCATTTTTTTATCGTTTTTTATCCAAGGAAGCCCCATGCGATCCCTTCTTCTCACAGCCAGCGCGGCCCGAGCGCGAGAGTTGGTCCGGGACTATACTCAAGGTCATCTATCCCTTCGGAGTCATGCATCGTGCTTGTGGACGCACCCACGTTCTGTCCGGTTACACTCGGATGGCCACTTCCTGAAAGCCACCCGAAGGGGCCCACGGATGAGGAACAGCGCGGCCTGCTGGCTGCCCTAGGCACCACCCGTCTCGACTGGAGCACGCTGGGTCCACACTTGGCCTTCGATCCCAGCGGATATGTGCGGAGGCGTCTCTTCCTCAACACTTCCTGGGAGATCCTGCTGCTCTGCTGGCTGCCAGGCCAGCGCACGGTCCCGCACGATCACGGCGCATCCTGGGGCTCTACGCTGGTGCTGCTGGGCGACCTGGTCGAGACCACCTACCGCTGGCATGGCCAGGGCCTTCCGGTGGAGAAAATCGGGGATAAAGAAATAGGCGAGCGGCAGATCACGGTGGAGACCCATGCCACCATCCACGTAGTATCCAACCGATCCGAGACTCCAGCAGTGAGCCTCCATCTCTACAGCCCACCCCTGAAATACCTCCATGCCTACGATCTGGAGAGCGGTGAGCGGAATTTTGTGGAACCCAGCGAGAGCCGTTTCTACATGCGCTAATTTATCCAGCCCCAAAGAATCGCGCCCAGGGTGGCGGCGCCTACGGCAATCCAGAGGGCCACACCCTGCACGAGGGGCCGCATGCCCACCTTCTTCAGCGCTTCCCGCGTAATTCCGCAGCCCAACAGGAAGAGCGTCAGAACCAACAGTCGATGGGCGATTTCATTCACCACGCGGCCTGCGGCTTCCAAACCTGGCATGAAGGTGGCCAGAGCCGCAGCCAGCAGAAAGCCCAGGATGAACCAGGGTCGCGTGGCCTTGGGCCGGGGTTCTCCAACGGGCCAGCCCTGACGCCGCGCATGCATCAGACCTAGTCCGAAAGCTACTGGTACGATCCACAACGCCCGCGCCAATTTGGTCGTGGTGGCCACCAGCTCCGCCGCCGATCCGTAGGAGGCTCCCGCGGCCACCACAGAGCTGGTGTCGTGGATAGCCAGGGCGGCCCACAATCCGAAGGGCCGTTGCGCAAGGTGCAAGTAGCGGCCGACCATCGGAAACAGGATCAGCGCCAAGGCATTCAGCAGAAAGACTGTGGCCAAGGCCACCGAGGTATCCTCGTCGCTCGCATGGATCACTGGCGCCACAGCCGCGATGGCGCTGCCGCCGCAGATGGCAGTACCCACGCTGATAAGGATGGAGGTATCCCCGGCCACCCCCAGCCGCTTGCCCAGGAAGAGTCCCATGCTGAGGGCGAAGAGGATTCCAACGGCCGTGTATGCGAGGCCCTGCAGGCCGACCTTCCCGACCTCCACAAGGTTCATGCCCGCCCCCAACCCAACCACGGACCAGGCCAGCAGCCTGGGCGTCAGCGGTTTGGTCTGGGCCATATAGGGGTTTCCAAAGGCCAGCGCGAGCAGAATCCCCGCCACCAACGCGGCCCAGGTGGGCACCATCGGCAGGAGCGAGAGGATCGCCAGAATCGGAAGAAGGAACTTAGCCATCAACCCAGTGTGACGGAGAGGATTATTTCTTCATCTGGAGTTCCAACTCCAGGGACTTTCCGTCAAGAGGCTCCGCGGGAGTGAGACCCAACGCTTTGGCCAGGGTCGGCGCGATATCCACGGTCCGTACCGGCCGCGTGACTTCTTTCGGTCGCCAGGGCCCCATGAAAACAATCGGAACGCGGCGATCATAGTCCCAAGGGCCGCCGTGATTGGCTACCCAGACTGGATCGTGGAAGATCGTCAGTGGCTTGAACGCCACCAGTACATCGCCGCTGCGACCCGCCGTGAAACTGTGTTTGAACCGCGCCATCAGAGTTGAATCCCTGGGATTGCCAAGATCTGATTCCTGAAAATCTTGAAGAGTTTCGTACGTGGCGGATTCTGCAACCTCGGGTTGGGTTTTCAATTGAGCCTGGATGGCCTCCAACACCTTGCCTCGTTCCAAACCTGAGGCCTTGATGGCCGCGTCGTTCAGATAGATCTGGGTGGGATAACTGGACACTCGCACCAGGTCCGCTTCCACCTTCAACCGCTCCCGCAAAGCAATGTTGAGCTTGGCGTACCAGGGTTTTGGTTCGGACAATCGCTCAGCCGGCAGACCATCATCCTTGAGCGCCTCTGGCAAATCCATTCCCCCATGGTCGGAGCTGAGCACAACCCAGGTATCCGGCACCCGACCATGGAGCCAAGCGAGGAATTTGCCGAGTTCAATATCCAGCCGATGGATCTGGTCCCACATCTCCACGCTGCCGCTGCCGTAGGTGTGTCCGATGTAATCCGTGGCGGACAGGCTCAAGGCGAATAGATCAGTGCCTGCCCCGCGCCCTACCTTCTCCTGTTCCACCAGGACCCGCGCTGCTTCAAGGGTCACCTGATCAAAAAAGGGTGATCTCTGGAATCGCTCGGCAAAGTCCTTGTCCAGGGGCATACCGGCTCCCTGGATCACTCGGGGAAGGCCATTGCGCACGACCACTCCGCCAGGCAGCGTCCAGGTTGCCGTTCGGGCCACACCCGCCGAGGGGCCTAGGGAAGTCCAGGTCCAACCGTCTCGAAGAAATCGTTTTTGAAGGCCCTCATTAAAAAAGCTGAGCCATGGAGGCAGCTTTTCGGCGTAGGCCGTTGAGGTATTGAATCCCGCGTTGCCTTCGAACCAGAACACACCGCTTGGTTTGCGGCCGGCCATCAACACCGCCGCGCGGGCCTTCCCCGAGAGCGAAAACACACGGCTGCCCTTCACTTGGGTCTGGAGCCAATCACCCAAGGTTGTGCCAAGGAACCGGGACGGAGAGGTTCCGGCTTTATCAAGCTGCCCGACAGGGTGGGCTTTTTCATCCTCGGCGCATGAAACGGCACGTCCCGAACTTCGGTCATACCATTTGTTTTCAACAATGCCGGTGTGGCCTGGAAAGCGCCCGCTCAGCAGCGAGGAATGGCCTGGCCCCGTATCCGTGAAGGCGTGGTCGTGGTAGGCCTCGGTGAAAACCACCCCATGCTTCTGAAGCAGGCCCAGACCGCCCGGAAGGCCTTTGCCATAGCGTTGGAGCAGGTCGGCGCTGAACTGGTCCACGCAAATGAATAGCACGAGCTTGGGGCGGTGGCTCATCTCGGGAGCCGCGTCCATCGCTCCAGTGGCGAGCAGCAGACAAGACAACACCACGCGGGATGAATGCGACATGGACACCTCATTTACCAGAATGCCCGGGGGGTCAGACTTGGGAAATCACCGTTATGTGAAATCTGCGCACACTTGAGGGTGGTCCTGGAGGAACGATGGTCAGGCGAGCGCTCACAATTCTGCGGCACGCGCTGTCTGCCATGCCCCTGATGGCGCTGCTGTCGCTGCCCTTGTCACTGGGGCCTACGCTTCGGGCAGACTGCCGGCCAAGACGTGTGGCGCCTTCAGCCATTCCGGCCTACGCCTGGAAAACCCTCGACTACGTGCGTTCCCACCACACGGCCCCGCCTGGGTTCCAGGGTGGGCGCTACTTCGGCAACTACGGGACAAACGGCGAAACCAAGTTGCCTGCTATGGCCCACGGAGGGCGTATTTCGTATCAGGAATGGGACGTGCTCCGGAAGATGGACCGCCGCAGCCGGGGGCCTGAGCGGCTCGTCACGGGCAGCGACGGCCGCGCCTGGTATACAGCGGACCACTACTGCACGTTCACCGAGATGAAGTGAGGACGCCATGAGCTGGGAATTCCTGCTGGAGACCAATGGGCCCTATGTCCACGTCATCGCTGGCAGCGCAGAGGGAATGCGCGAGGTTGTCATGGGCCTGGATGGCCTGCGGGAGCGGGGCCTCGAAACCCGCTGGCTGCGCGCTTCAAAGATGCGCACGGCCAATGCGCTGTTCGACGAAATTGCGGCCGCACTACAATTTCCCCCCTACTTCGGCGAGAACTGGGATGCCCTGGACGAATGCCTGAATGACCTGGACTGGCTCGAGGGCGATGGCGCGGCTCTCTTCATCCTGGATGCCGAGCAGCTCCTCCAGGACGCACCGCCCGAAGATGGCCGCATTTTTTTCGAGATCCTCCAGGCGGCAGAATCGAATCTGCCTTTCCATATCGTGATGCAAACCCAGGACACCGCCACCGTCATGGAAGGCCTCAAGGCCCTGGAGGTGGAATCGAGGCTGTTGCCCCCGCTGCCTCAGGGCTTGGATGCCATGTAGGCATCAAGCGATTTCCTGGCTTCCCGCCGAACTTTGTTCTGGATCAGAGGCGACCAGCCCAGCAACACACCCGGAAGGCCCAGGGCCTGCCGGGTCCAGGCATAGAAATTGAACCGGTCCCGATGCGCCAGAATCAATCCATCCAGAAATCCGAACTGCGCGTCGATCTTGTTGCGGACTTTCCGTCCGGTCTTAGAGAACGTGTAGGACGCCTCCCAATGGGCGCTGCCGGAGCCTTCATCGGCCTCCACCTTGCCGAAGGTGATCAGCAGATCCTTGCCCCGTTCATTCAGCATCCGCCACATGGCACAGACTTCGTCTTGGTCCAGCCGCCCGAACACCGGATCCATGAATATGCAGTCCGGATGGTAGCAAGCCACCATCGCCTCCGCATCGCGGGCTGCGAAAGCGGTGTAAAAGCGCGTGATGAGATCAGCGTGGGGATTAGTCATGGCTGCAGTTTCTCTTCCATTCGTCGTAGTGATTCTATATCCACTAAATCCTGCGGACGCGCAGTTGCTGCTTTGTTTGCGATCAATTCATCACGGCCAAGAATCCAGATCGGTTGGTCTCCATAATGCGCATCCAGTTTGCCGCTCCAGGCTGAACTGAATTCAATGCCATCTGCACTCGTCAGGATGTCGATTCGATTTGGCGCGATGCCAATCTGAAACATCAACCCTGGCGTGTGAAGATCCGCTGGCCGCAAAGAGCCCAGCGGTGCGCCAAATTCCTCAAGCGCCTTCCAGACCTTTTCGGCATTGCCTTCGGTGCATTGAACAAGAATGTCCAGATCCTTGGTGAAGCGCGGGGCTCCATGCACTGCCAAAGCGTGCGCGCCGATGACGAGGTATTCAGCGCCCACGCCATTCAATGTGGCAAACAGATCTCTGAAGTCGGGGTTCACCGCCATGAGGAGCCGTCCAAGCAAGGTATTCCAGGGTCAGATCCCACACGGCCTCCAATCGTTGATCGGCTGTCGTATTGCGCCAGAAATCGCGATCGAAGGCACCATCGTCTTCATGCACACCGATGACCCGTGAAGTACCGCGCTGCCGCTGTTGACGGGAATCCATGGATGAAGTGTCTCACTTCCCCACCACGCCCGCCAGCGGACTGCTGGCGCTGGCGTAAAGCCGTTTGGCCATCCTCCCAGCCTCGAAGGCCAGCCTTCCGGCTTTCACAGCGTGGTCCATGGCGGCGGCCATCTTCACGGGGTCAGCAGCTTCGGCCACGGCGGTGTTGAGCAGCACGGCATCGGCGCCCAGTTCCATGGCGAGGGTCGCATCGCTGGCGGTGCCCACGCCCGCATCCACGATCATCGGCAGTCCGTAGGGCTCCAGGACTTCCTTCACGAGCATGAGCGTCATCGGGTTCTGCACGCCAAGCCCCGAGCCGATGGCGCTGCCGAGCGGCATAACGGCGGCGCAACCGGCATCGGCGAGTTTTTTGGTCAGGATGGGATCGGCGATGACATAAGGCAGGACGATAAAGCCCTCTTTCACGAGGATCTGCGCGGCTTTCAAGGTCTCTTCATTGTCCGGGTACAAGGACTTGGGATCGCCGATGACTTCCAGCTTGATCCAGTCGGTCTGCAGAGCTTCGCGCGCGAGCCGGGCCACGCGCAGCGCGTCCTCGGTGGTATAGCAACCCGCAGTGTTGGGCAGCAGCGCCAGGGACTTCGGTATCCAGTTGAGGATGTTCTCCTCGCCCTTCGCGTTGAGGTCGAAGCGCCGTACCGCGAGCGTCACCATCTCCGTGCCAGAGGCCTCGTAGCAGGCCTTCATGGTGGCGAAATCCTTGTACTTGCCCGTGCCCAGGATCAGGCGGTTGGTGAAGGATCGGCCGTGGATATTGAGCATGGATACCTCTGCGCTAGTTTACCGCCCTGCTTTGGGTCGTGGACTGCGGGCTCTCAACTCTTAACTCTCGACTTTTCGACTTTTCGACTTTTCGACTTCGCACTTGGGACTTTCTGCCCACCAGCCCACACTATTGCGCGGAACACCACCATCACCCACGAGGTGCCCATGAACCGCCCTGTCATCATCGTTCCCGGTTATCAGAATTCGGGCCCCGGCCACTGGCAGAGTCTCTGGGAATCCAACGTGCGGGGCGCCATCCGCGTGGAGATGCCCAACTGGGATTTCCCCCGCAAGGCGGAATGGATCGAAGCGCTGGATGAAACCATCGGCACCGCCTGGCAGGAAACAGAAACCCCCGCAGTGCTGGTGGGACATTCCATCGGGTGCTTAGCCATCCTCCACTGGGCGGCGGACCCATTCTTCGCGGCCCGCTGGCCAGTGAAGGCCGCGTTGCTGGTGGCGCCCGCGGATGTGGAACGCAAGGACTGCCCCGAAGTGCTGCGTCCCTTCGGACCCATCCCCTTGGGCCATCTGCCCTTTCCCAGCCGTGTGGTGGCCTCCACCGACGATCCCCTTCTCTCTCTGGAGCGGGCGAAACAATTTGCCGATAGCTGGGGCTCTGAATTCACGGATGTGGGCAAGTGCGGCCACATCAACACCGCTTCGGGTTTCGGCGAGTGGCCAAGAGGCGAGGCCATGCTGCAGGAATTGATGTAGGCCGCCGTTCATCAACGTTCGATAACCGCTCATCCAGGAAATCGCCAGACCTGGCCGAGGTAGCCGCGTCTTAACAAAGCTTCATGCCTAGGGAAAGGCCTGTAGAGCCTATTTTGGCATTTACCTGATTCGCAATCTCACTGTTTTGAATTCCCAGCTTCAGGGGTGCCCCGTGGCGGCTTTCGACACCCAAAAAACAGCATGGACCCTTGATGACGTCCTACATTTCGGCCGGCGCGCTGGGTTCGGACTGAAGCCTGAAATGGCAGCGCGGCTGCTTCCAAATTCGGTGGCTTCCACCGTGGATGCCTGGGTGGATGCCTCCGCCGACGAGACGGCCTTCAGCGCGGCGCTGCCTGTTGCCAACGTGGTGGACTATCCGGGCTATGGAAACGAGCCCGATCAATGGGCGCCACACCCTTTCAACCTGCGCGTGGAACATCCCGCGGACCTCACGGAAGCCCAAAGCTACTGGGCCTGGCGCATGCAGTACTCGCCCAATCCCTTCAAGGAAAAGCTGGCGCTCTACTGGCACCAGCACTTCGCCACCGGCGCCAAGAAGGTCGACAACATTCCTCTGATGCTGAAACAGATCCAGCTTTTCCGGGATCTCGGAACCGGGAATTTCGGCGATCTGCTGGTGGCCGTGAGCCAGGACCCGGCCATGATGATCTGGCTAGACACCATTCAGAACAAAGTCGAAAAATCTGGCGATGTTCCGAATGAAAATTACGCCCGTGAAGTCATGGAGTTGTATTCGTTGGGCATCGACAACGGCTACAACCAGACGGACATAACAGAACTCGCAAAAGCGATGACTGGCTGGGATTACCTCGGCCTCGATTTCCCCATGGCCGACAACCCTTACTACTTCGACGATGCCGAATTCATCGTGTACCGCGGGCAGGCCAATCCCTATCCCAGCCATCCCTGGCTGAATGGGTACACATCCCTTCCCAACCAGCGAATGTACGGCACCTTCACGCTTTTTGGCGTAACCCTGGACCTGGGAGCGGGAAGCCGATTCGGCACTGACGCCATCGGGCTGATCCTGAAGCAGCGCGGACAGCAGTGTGCCAGCTTCCTGGCCCAACGCCTGCTGCGCTTTTTCTTGAATCCGGAGCTTCCCGCCAACGTTATCAACGATTTCCGGGATGTGATCCTGGCGAACAATTTTCACATCGGAAAAAGCCTGAAGGTCCTGTTCAAGTCCGCCTATTTTTTCGATCCTGCGCACCGTTATGCACTTGTGGAAGGCCCCGTGGCCTGGAGTGTGCGCACCGCAAAGCTTCTCTCACCCGATCTCACGGCGGCGCTCCAGCCCTATCAACTGAATCCCGCCAACCTCCCGCGCTTCGCGGCCTGGTCGGATTTCGTGAACTGGGACACCTCTGGATTTTTCAACATGGGGCAGGATCTGCTGAACCCAAAGGGGCCAAATGGCTGGAAGGAACATGCCGCCTGGCTCAACAGCGACACCTACCGTCACCGCACTCGCACGGCCTATGCCTTGGCCGCGAAGGAATCACGCGGCGAGGATCATCTGAATGTGGAGCGCTTTCTCTTCGACACGGATTATCGTGAGTGGTTTCCCGCTGCGCCCGCCTCGGCCCTTGAAGTCATCAATCGGCTCACGGCCCTCCTGCAACCTGCGCCCATTCCCTCCGGATTGAGGGATGCCTGGCTGGGCCTGTTATGGACCAAGCCCTTCGCCTGGAATGGAAGCGCGGATACCGAGAACGCCGTCCGGCGGTTGGCCTTCCTCGTCCTCTGCTCACCCCAAGCCCAACAGCATTAGGAAAAGCCATGTCCAACCGGCGCGAATTCCTTCAGACCATGGCAGCGGGCAGCGCGGTCCTCTCCGGGCTCGCTTGCGGCAGCAGGGGCGGAGCCCAAGCCTCCAGCGGCCCCGGCGGAGGACCGCCCCCCCCGCCTCCGGTCGCTGCTCCAACCTCTCCGATCCTGGTGATCGTCGCCGCCGAAGGCGGCATGGATCTCCTGGATGCGCTGGTGCCCATCGGTGGCGCCAACGCGGGCGCTTATCAAAGCCACCGGCTTAACTTGCACGTGAATCCGGCCAACACCACGGATATCGGGTCGAACATCGGCCTGAACAAGGCCTTCTCGGGCATGGCGGCCCTGCACCAGCAGGGCCGTGTCGCCTGGCTTCCCGGCATCGGAATGCCGAATCCCACCCTGTCGCATTTTCTGGCGGCGGATCTCTGGTCCCAGGGCTCGGCGATACCTGGCGGCACCGGTTGGCTGGGCCGTTATGCGGACCTGGCGTTCCTGAAAAGGGGCGATCCGCTGCGCGGCATCAGCACTGACGGCCTGCCCTTGGCTGTTCAAGGGGTGGACCGGAATTTCGTAAACATCTCGAGCCCAGACACCTACCGTTTCCCGGCGACGCGCTCGGAATGGGGTTCCATCAATGATCCAGCTCCGCTGCGCCTTGGATTCAGCGATGGATTTTCCTTCAGCGGGGCTCCAGCTTCTTCAGGTTTGAAGGCCGCTGTTGATTCCGGCCATCTTTACGACCAGGCTCAATCCCTCTTTTCCAGCCTCATCGGGACCAACCGCCGCAAACCAAGCGTGCCCTATCCAGGCGATGCGGATTATCCCGATGCTTCGCTGCGCGACGGCTACTTCCATCTCTCCTCGCAATTGCAATTCATCGCGGAAATGATCGCCAAAGATCTGCCCTCCCAGGTCTTCGTCACCGCCACTGGGGGCTTCGACACCCATAGCAACCACGCCCGGGATTTCCCGCTGTTGCTGAACGAAATGGGCGCTTCGCTCAACGCCTTCTATGCCGATCTCGCCACCATCGGCACCTCGAAGGGCAATGCCCAGGACCGCGTCATCATCATGGGCTGGAGCGAATTCGGCCGGCGCGTCCGGGAGAACAACGGTGGGTTGGATCACGGCACTGCGGGTCTGAGCTATGTCATCGGCAAGGGCGTGAAAGGTGGCATCTATTCCAACTACCCTGACCTGATCAACCTGGATGACAACGGGAATATGAAGTTCACCACGGATTTCCGCAACCTTTACGCCACGGTGCTGGACAAGTGGATGGGCGTGAGCAGCAAAACGGTATTGGGCGCGAGCTACCCGAACCTGGGGTTCCTGTGAGTGCCTCCATTCCGAATCGAGTTCTTGAGTCTTCGATCGGTATCTGAGAGGCTGGAAGCTCCGATGGAGGAGCGGTTCCCATCAGTAGCGCGGCGGAGGAGTTGCATCCTTTGATTCCACGCGAAAGGGGAGGGCCGCCGAAGGGCAAGCGACGCAACAGCGCGGGCCCTGGACGCCAAGGCTAAATCCTTGCGTCTGTCATGGCGGTCATTCGCCCTGAAGCGCCAGATGGAATGCGGGCTTAGACCCTGTCAACGGGCAGTGTTGGGCATCTCGTTTCGGTGGCACCATCATTATCCCGGACCTTCCGGTACGCGATGCCCCGATGAACAAGGCCAATCCCAAAAAAGCCCCCGCCGCCACTGGTCCCTTATGGATGCAGTACTGGCTGATGCGGCTTTGTGAATCGGATTCCACCTCCGGCCATGAAGACACGATGCTGCCCTCGCTCCATCAAATCCTCGGGGAGATGGGCGCGGAGGTGTTCGAACAACCGGTGGCGGCTGGACGCACGAACGTCCTGGCCCTGTGGGGAAGGCCCCGCGTGCTGTTCTCCACGCATCTCGACACCGTGCCGCCTTTCATACCTCCCCGGAAGCATGGGAATGCAATCCATGGCCGCGGCACCTGTGACGCCAAGGGCCAGATCATGGCCCAGCTCGAAGCCGTCCGGCAGATGCTTCAGGAGGGCATCACTGGCTTTGCATGGCTTGGGGTGGTGGGCGAAGAAACCGATAGCATCGGCGCCACTGCAGCCTTGGGCCTTTCGGATCGGGTTCGGGATTGCCGGGCCCTCATCAATGGCGAACCCACAGACTTGAAACTCGCCATGGGCCAGCGGGGCGTTCTGCACCTTCACCTGAAATGCACGGGCAAGGCCGTCCACAGCGGTTCTCCAGAGTTGGGCCTGGATGCCAACTGGATGCTCATCGACTGGCTCCAGCGCATGCGAGAACTGCCCAAACTCGATGACCCGGATCTCGGGCCTGAAGTCTGGAACCTCGGCCGCATCGAAGGCGGCCAGGCCGTCAATTCAATTCCCGCGAACGCGGAAGCCCACGTGCTGGCGCGCACGCTGCCGAATTCAATATTCGCCTTGCAGGCCCTTGATCTGAAACCGGAGAACGGCGAACTGGAGGTTTTATTGTCGGAACCGGCGGATCGCTATCCGGTGATACCTGGCTTCCACCACGCGCACATGCCCTTTGGCAGCGATGTGCCCCGGTTGCGGGACCTCATTCCCGATCGGACAGTCGTTCTCGCTGGTCCTGGTTCAATCTCCTTGGCCCACGCGGAAAACGAGCACATCACCTTGACGGCCCTGGCCTTGGGTGTGGCCCTCAACAAGCGGCTGGCCATCCATTTTTTAAAGGACTGATCCATGACCCAGTACATCAAGATCCCCGTCACAGTCCTTGGCGCCACGGGTGTCGTCGGGCAGCGGTTCGTGCGGCGCCTGGCGAATCATCCGCTTTTCATCATCCAGCATCTGGCCGCCAGCGAGCGCAGCTCCGGAAAGCGATACCGGGAGGCCTGTGCCTGGCGCCTGGATGGCGAGCCCTATGGAGGCCTGTCGGAACACGTCCTGGTGGATGGGGATACAGAGCAGGCCATGTCGCCCATTGTTTTCAGCGCCCTGGACAGCGGCCCCGCTGCGGAATTGGAGCCGAAGTTCGCTGAAAAAGGGGCTCTGGTCTTCTCCAATGCCTCGGCTTTTCGAATGGCCAAGGAAGTTCCCTTGCTGGTGCCGGAAGTGAATCCAGATCATCTGAGGCTCATCGAGTTCCAGCACCGCCATCATGGGTGGAAGGGCGCCATCCTCTGCAACCCCAACTGCACCGCCACGGTGCTGGTCATGGCGCTCGCGCCGCTCCACCTAGCCTTCGGCGTCGAACAGGTCTTCATGACCTCCATGCAGGCTGTCAGCGGCGCCGGTTACCCGGGCGTCTCCAGCCTGGACATCCTGGGCAACGTCGTGCCATTCATCCGCCACGAAGAAGAAAAAGTCGAAGAAGAGCTCCCCAAGATGCTTGGCCGTTTTACCCCGGAAGGCGTGGAAATGGCCGCCATTGCTGTGTCAGCGCTGTGCCATCGGGTGCCCGTGCTTGAAGGCCACACCGAAGCCGTGAGCGTAAAGCTTAAAGGCAACCCCACTCCAGCGCAGGTGCGGGAAGTCCTGCGCACCTGGAAGCCCGAACCCC
>JANYJQ010000110.1 GCA_025358435.1 Holophagaceae bacterium | reverse complement strand
ATGGCTCAGCGGGTTTCGGTTGGTTCTGGGCTTCCTGGGTCCACTGCTGCTGTTGCCTTGGAACCCGGGGCTGGCCGCACTGGCCGCCCTGCTGGGGGATCTGGTGGATCGCGCCGAGTTCTATGATGAACTCCGGATCCCATCGCCCCAGATGGAACTGGCCTCCGAACTAAGGCACCGCCTGGGTTGATATCAACTTCCCGTCCGCGTCGGACATCCGGCATAGCTGCGCCCAGGCAGCAGCCGCTCGCGTTTCATGACCACGCTGTTCTGCGCGACCCTGGTGCCTTCGCCGATGTCGGCGCCGTAGAGCAGCACGGTCCCGCTGC
Organism: Holophagaceae bacterium; assembly: GCA_025358435.1. Lineage (GTDB taxonomy): Bacteria > Acidobacteriota > Holophagae > Holophagales > Holophagaceae > JANXPB01. The sequence continues at coordinate 21,849 of JANYJQ010000110.1, read as the reverse complement.
CTACGGTCGCGCCGCGGCGGATCAGGATGCGATCGATCTTGAGCACGCGGTCCTCGAAGGTGTGGGCCTGGAAGAGCGCGCTCACCGTGGTGCCATCCTCGAAGGTGAGCATGTCCGGATCGACCACCTGTGCGAAGCCCGGTCCCAGGACGACGCCCCGCCCGATGCGCATGCCTGCGAGACGCAGATAGAAGGACAAAAAGAGCGTCCCCTCCAGGGCCGATAATCCGCTCCGGGCGTACATGCCCCAGGCCACGTAGAGAAAGTCCCAACGGCTGCACCAGCAGGACCAGAGTGGGTGCTGGCCAGGTTTCACGCGGCCCAGCAGGCCCCATTTCAGGGCCAGTATGAGGAGCGCGAAGAAGGTGGCGGTGGCTAGGTTCACCAGGGGCAGCGCCACCAGCAGGAAGGTCGGCCCGATGAAGGCCGCCTCGGTGACAGCGACCACCTTGAACCAGAGCGTCAGGACCAGCGCTGGAATGATGGGGAGCGCCGCGCGGGCCGACTCCCACACTACCCGGTTCCAGTAGCGGATAAAGGAGGGCTCGTGCGTGAGGCTGCGATCGCACGCTACCACTTCGCGGCGAGGCAGCTCGAAAGGCGGCTGGCCGAACCAGGAACTGCCGGTCCGCACGATGCGATCATCGGCGACGGTGCAAAGGCCGAGCAGGATGTCTTCCGGCAAATGCTGTCCAGCTGGGATCACCACGTGGTTTCCCAGGAAGGTGTTTCTTCCAAGCTTCACGGGAGCAAGCGTCACCGTGCCCCGATGGATCAGAGGCCCTCCGAGATAGATGCCGTCCGCGAAAAAACACTCTGGGCCGATCTCGACCAGTTCCGGCACCACGTCGATGATGGTGCTGATCTCGCAGTCGGGACCGACAGCCATGCCCGCGGCGCGCAACCAGATGGGCCAGAAAAGGGTGCCACTGAGCCAGTCGCTGGCGGACTGAAGCAGTTCCGCCTTCAACCAAACGCGCAAATAGGCGGCGCTCCGGCAACCGATCACACCAGCCTTGATGCGGCCCATGGCGCGCAGGGCAAGGGCTTCCAGCGCCAACGTGATGGGCACGGGTAGCGTGGCCAGGGCGGCTGCGGCCAGAAGCACCTTCGGATCCAGGGCGGAACTGTAAAGCCAAGCCATGGCCTGGTCTGCGTCGATTCCATAGGCGAGGGCGAACCCGATGATCAACAATTCGAGGGGAAGGGCCAGCAGCACGCGCAGCGCCGAGCGTGACAGGACCAGGGCGAGGCTGAAGCGCAGGGGCGAGAGATTCCGGGCGCCTTCAGGGAGCTTCGGCGGTGCCGGTGCGAGCCCCATGGGCCTGGCAAGAACACCGCCCCAGCACTCGCCCGCAGGGATCTGAACGCCCTTGCCCAGGAATGAGAGCGCTGTCAGATAGGCGCCCGGGCCCAGGCTTGCCCCGCCATCCACCCCGGCCCGCGTTTCGATAGTGCTGCCAGCGCCCAGGGTGATCTCTCCAAGGATGATCTGGCCGTCCTGCAGATCCATGAGATGCAGCGAGGCCTCCTGTCCGATGGCCACGTCATCGCCGATCTCCAACAGATCCCAGCCGCCCTGGGTGAGATTCACGCCCCGGTGGATGTGCACGCGCCGGCCGATGCGGGCGCCGAGCCCCCGCAGGATCTGCTGTTGGAACAGGGTGCCTTCCAGCGCCCGCCAGGGCACGAGGCGGGCGGTCTGCTGGACCATCCAGTTTCGCAGGAAGAAGCTACCCCAGACCGGCGCGCGAAGGGGCACATAGCGGCCGATGAGCAGGCGCTTCACAAGGATCACGATCAGCGCCGCACCCACGGTGTAGAGCGCCATGGCCGCGAGGTAGAAGATCGGACTGAGCAGGAGGAAGGGCACCAGGCCAAGGCGATGGGTGAGGAAGGGCAGCAGGCGGAAGCTGGCCAGATAGGCCAGAGGCGAACCAAGCGCAAGGCCCAGTGCCAGCCAGAGTCCCTGCAGCAGCGTGATCAGCCGGGGATGTCCAGGGGCGGGCGGGGCCTCCTCCAAGGGTGCGGGGGCTGGCGAGGCGCAGCCTTCCAAGCGCTCCGCCAATTCCGCAGCGGTCCGGCATTCGTACAGATCGCGCACCGTGGCGGACTCCGTCGCAGGGTCCTCCCGGAGCAGTGAAACCACCATGGCCGCGCTCAGGGAGTCGCCGGCCAATTCGGCGAAAAAATCATCGTGGATGGAAATCCCGCGCCGCCCCGGCAGCACCTGCTGGAAGGCCCACACCACACGGGATTCCACCGGCGACCGTGGAGAAACCGCAGGGCCCGTTTCGTCGCGGGCCATGCTCTCCAGAATCGGGAGCCGTTTGCGGTCCAGCTTGCCGCCCACAGTCGTCGGAAGATCCATCAGGATGCCCCATCGCTGAGGCACCATGTAGTCCGGGAGCACACGCTGAAGTTCTGCCGCCAGCACGTCGAAAGCCGGTGGAGCCTCGAAATGGTCGGGCACGACGAAGGCCGCCAGGGTTTGCAGGGAGCCTTCGCCCTGAACGCAGCAGGCCGCCTCACGCACCCCCTCGCACTCCGCCAGGCGCGCCTCGATGGCCTCCAGCTCGATGCGGTAGCCGCGGAGTTTCACCTGCGCATCGATGCGGCCGTAGCAGAAGAAGCGGCCATCTGCCTCCCGGTGCACCAGGTCGCCGGTGCGGTAGATCCGGCCCAACAAGGGGTGTTCCAGGAATTTCCGGGCTGTGAGTTCGAGGCTGTGGCGGTATCCCCGCGCGAGGCCCAAGCCTCCGATGCAGAGCTCGCCCTGATCGCCATCGCGGACTTCCTTCAACGCCGGGTCGAGTGCCCAGGCGCGCAAACCCGGCACAGGACGGCCGATGGTGATGGGCGTGTCCTCGGTGATATCCGTGCGCAGGCAGGTGACGCTGCACTCCGTGGGACCGTAGCCATTGACCAGACGGCGGCCCCTTCCCCAGTGGTCGGCCACATCGCGGGGCAGCGCCTCGCCGCCAACGTAGAGCAGCCGGAGTTCGGGAAGCGCCGCCTGGGGATTCTTGCAGCCCGTCGTGCGCAGCAGGGTTGGCGGCGGGCAGAGCACGCTGATGCGCTCGTGGCGCAACCAGGGTATGAGATCCGGGCCCAACCGCGAGGCCTCATCGTCCATCACGACCACCGCCGCGCCCGCGGCCCAGGCCAGCCAGATCTCCTCCACTGAAGAATCGTAGGAAGGCGAGGAGCCCTGGGCCACGCGGTCCGACGGCGTGAGGCTGAATTCCTGGATATCCGAAGCGACGAGGTTGGCGATGCTGCGGTGCTCGATCATCACGCCCTTGGGCCGGCCGGTGGTGCCCGAGGTATAGATGAGGTAGGCGAGGCTTTCGGGCCGCAACCACGGCGCGGGGCCCGGTGGGGCCGTGGCGGGACGGATTTCCGCAGTGTCGAAAATCCGATGGGCGTTGTACCCCACTCGCCGGGCCCGGGTCTGGCCAGCCCCATCGGTGAGAAGGGCGACGGCTCCGGAATCATCGAGGATGTCCCTCAGCTGTTCATCAGGAAAAGCGGGATCGATACAGGTGTAGGCCGCACCTGTCCGGAGCACCGCAAGCTGGGCCGCGTAGAGATGTTCCGATGCACGAGGGAGCAAAATGGCCACCACGCATTCACAGGAAATCAGGCCGGACAGCGGGCCAGCCAGGGTATTGGAGAGCTCCAATAGCTCGGAATAGGTGAATACACGGCGTTCCACGTGATCCCTGGTCGGTGGAAGGTCCAATGCCAAGTGTCCAGGCCAGTGCTGGGCGGTACGCTCGAAAAAGGCATGGAGCAGCGCCGTGTCAGCGCCCATCTGGCGGAAATCGGTGGGCATCTAGCAGTTATCCAGCTTGATCGGATTGCTCACCAAAGAAACCAAGGCAATGCCGATTCCGAACGGAAAGGTGTGCTCCGGCAACAGCGGACCGCCCGGCGCCATCCCACCAGGAATCAGTCGTGCAACGGCGCGAAGGTTGCTGCAAGGCATCAGGGCTCCCAACCAATGATGACTCAAATTGAAGCCACGGTTCCACCGAAGCCTGATGAGCGGATGATTGGTTTTGCGCAGGAATACAGGCTGCGGCAATGCCTCCAATCGGGAGCTGTCCACTCCGGTGCCTCAAGCGCCTGGGCAGTGGCTCAGGCTGGGGTCTCGATGGCGGGAGTGGTGCTATCGGAATCCTGTCCGTTCGGGAGGAAATGCGCCACATACGGCTGCAGCCGACGGCGTTGGAGCGTTGTGAGATGGCGGTAGCCACGGATGACGCCCCGGCAGCGGGGGCTTCCGCAGCGGCAGGGGAAAGGTTCGGCCATGTTGTACTCGGTGCTGTCGTAGTCGAAGGTCAGTTCATCCCAGGCCTTGATCCTCCGCCGGGCAAAAACTTCGCGGCCTCGGATGACGGTGCTGGGATCGCAACTGTGGTTGAGGAAACACCACCTATAGTGGTCCAGGCGTCGCTCCAGGCCAGCGTCCACCGGCACATCGATGTGTACGCCTCTGTCGATCTGGACGGTAAAACGGCTCGGCTGGTTTGTGAGCTCACCCTGGATAAGCATGATGAACTCGCCTGGCTGGATGAGCCCAGTGGCAACGAGGTGATAGTTGCCTTGCACCCGCACCACCGCCACACGCGACTCTTCACGGGCTGATTCCAGTTTCAGGATGGTCATTGGGATTCCTTCGGTTTGCTAGGGCGGCGCTGGCCGTAGGGTGGAATGGAGCGGGCGGAATGATCCGCCCCCAAAGCTGAATCGATTAAGAATTAGAGTCCGACGAATTCGGAAAGTTGAGTCTTGCGGCTGGGTTAATGAGGAAGTTGTTGGCAGATGATGGAGACTTTCTAGACCCACGATCCTTCCGAACTGCCAGTGTTTATTAGGTTTTTGAATAATTTATTGAGCAAATGACTCCTGGTCATTTATATTGATGACTGCGGGTCATTAAAATCAATCAATCTGAAAGATCGGGGCCATGATGCAACGGCGGGCGAGACAGGTTCACCAGAAAGAGGAACGGCGGCAGGAGATCCTGGCTGCGGCCTTGGAATTGTTCAAGACCTCCTCCTTTCAAGGCATCACCATGGCGGAGATCGCCCAGAAAAGCCATTTAGGAAAAGGAACCATCTTTATTTATTTTAACACTAAAGAACAACTATTCCTGACTCTCGCTGAACAAGAATTCCTCGAATTCTTCGAAGCCCTGGACGAGAGGCTGAGCCTGTCCAAGGCGCCGTTGAGCCCGGGAGCACTGACGAACCTGGTGGTGGAATCCTTGGAGTGTCGTCCGCAACTGCCAAGCCTGGCCGCTATTCTCCACACCGTGCTGGAACATAACGTAGACCGCCTGACGACCCTCAAGTTCAAAGAATTCCTGGCCAATCGGGCCCTCCGCACTGCCCGGAATCTAGAACATCGTTTGCCCTTCCTCAGTCCTGGCCAGGGCTTGGAACTCGTGTTCCAAATCCATGTGCTGGTTCTGGGCGTATGGCAGGTTTCCGATCCAGCGCCCGTGGTGAAGGACTTGCTGAAGGCTCCGGGCCTGCACATCTTCGATATCCCTTTCCGGCCCTTTTTCGAGCGAAGCCTGATGGCTCTGATCCGGGGCCTCGAACAACCGAGGAGCTTCCAGCCTCAAAGAAGCTTGTTTGAGGAACAGACCGAAGCTCAAGGCTGAGACCTGCTCCTGAGGTGAAGCAACTCCTGGTGGATCCGGCGCACCAAACCGGGCCCCTCGAAGATCAAGGCGGTGTAGATCTGAGCCAGGGCGGCGCCGTCTGCCAGTGCTTGGGCCACGTCTTCACCTGAACCAAGGCCTCCGCAAGCCACCAGGGGCAGGCGGCCCTTCAAGGCTTGCAACAACCGTAGCCGCACGGCTCTGGCCTTGGCGGCAAGACCTTTGCCGGATAGTCCACCCGGTCCCCAGGCCTCGACTTTCTGATGGTTTTCAAGACTGACGATGCTGCGATCCAAAGTCGTATTGGTGGCGATGAGGCCTGATATTCCTGAAGAAACAGCAACTTCGACGATGGCATCGAGCTCCTCGAAAGCCAGATCAGGGGCCAGTTTGAGCAGGAGCGGCTGGGCTTCCAGGCCCATCTCCTTTCGCAGTTCAAGCATTCCTGAAAGCAGAGGCTTCAAGGCTGCTGGCGCCTGGAGCTTCCGGAGGCCGGGCGTGTTGGGACTGCTCACATTGAGCGCGATGTAGTCCACCTGCGGGGCGATGAGGCGGTAGGCCACAGCGTAATCATCGAGCGCATTTTCTTCGGGCGTGGCCTTGTTTTTGCCCAAATTGCCACCGACGATGAGGCCCGAGGGGCGCCCCTTCAACCGCCCGGCCACGACCTCGGCGCCTTCGCTGTTGAAGCCCATGCGATTCAGGATCATCCCTTCTGATGGCAGGCGGAACAGGCGCGGGCGTGGGTTTCCGGGTTGGGGACGCGGAGTGATGGTGCCGATCTCCACATGGCCGAAACCAAGGGATTTCCAGAAAGGCAAAAGCTCCGCCCCTTTGTCCAGTCCTGCGGCAAGTCCGAGGGGGGATGGGAAACGCAGGCCGAAGGCATCCGCGGTGAGCGTGGGCGCCAACTCTGGATCGGGCAGCGGCAACCGCTGTGCGAGAGCACCTGTCCAGAACCCCAGATTGTGCGCCCGCTCAGCGTCCAGGCAGAAGAGCAGCGGTCGGATGAGGCGGTAGAGGTTCGGCATCCGGCATCACTGCTTCGGTGGAGCCGGTGCAGCCTTGGACACGACGGTCACCGTCGCCGTATCAGAAATGCCCGGATGATCCTCCCGCTCGGCTTTCACGTGATAGGAGCCGGGGCTTGAGGGCGCAGTGTAAAGGCCAGTCCGCGTGATCTCGCCTCCACCAGCTTCCACCACGCTCCAGGCCACAGGTTGGCGCGGAAAGCGTGGGCCATCGGGCTCGTAGTTGATCTGGGCGCTGAAACTTTGGGTCTCGCCAGGCGCCAAGGTCACGGTTTTGGGGCTGAGTGTGAGGGTAGGTTTGAACATGCTGGAGTGATCGCTTTGAAGGCGGGCAGCGCTCGCGCGGGTTTTTCGCGTTGGGGGGGTGAGATCGCCTCCTGCGCAGGCCATCAGGGGAATCGCAAGGAAAAGGACCGGTAGGGTTTTCATGAATTCATACCTCCATTTCACGGACGTCGATCATAACCAGCGGCGGTTCTGTCAAGGCCTGGACTTCTTCTTTCGTGACGCCGGGCGCTACCTCCACGAGGCGCAGGCCTTCGCGGCCCGGCACTACGTCGATGACCGCCAGCTCGGTGATGATGCGGTGCACGCAGCGCTTGCCCGTGAGCGGCAGATTGCATTTACGCAAAATCTTGAACTCGCCGTTCTTGTTGGTGTGATCCATGACCACCACCACGCGCTTGGCCGCGGCCACGAGATCCATGGCGCCACCCATGCCTTTGATCATTTTCCCGGGGATCATCCAGTTGGCCAGGTTGCCTTCGATGTCCACCTGCATGGCGCCCAGGATGCTCAGATCGATCTTGCCGCCGCGGATCATGGCGAAGCTGTCGGCGCTGGAAAAGAAACTCGCGCCCGGCGCCGTAGTCACGGTCTGCTTGCCCGCGTTGATGAGATCCGCATCGACTTCATCCGGCGTGGGGAAGGGCCCCATGCCCAGCAAGCCGTTCTCGCTTTGCAGGATGACGTCCATGCCTTCGGGAATGGCGCCCGCCACCAGCGTGGGAATGCCGATGCCGAGATTCACATAAAATCCATCACGCAGCTCCTGTGCGGCGCGGCGGACGAGCTGGTCGCGGGTAAGGGCCATCAATGCTCCAGGGTTTCAAAGTCCAGCATAGCTGAGGATTGCTTTCTCCCTTTTATGCCATCGGCCTCGATTTGGTTTCCCTACGTCCCCGCAACGCAGGACTTTCAGCACAGCTGATCAGTCTCTTGATTAAACTTAACCCACTGTTCAGGAAATGCTGGGCCGTTCCAAGGAATCCAAATCCATGTCGCCCTCCGCAACCTCGTCCACGCTTTCCCGCCGTTTCCGGATGGTGTTGTTCGCAATCATCGCTTTGGCCTTGTTGGCCGGAGGTTTCGGGTTCTACCAGCGCAAGGCCTATCAAGTTCGCGAGGAACAGCGGCAGATGCTCGCCGCGATTGGAGGTCTCAAGTCCGGACAGATCCAGAGTTGGCGCAGGGAACGCCAGGCGGATGCCTTGCGGGAGGCGCGAGGCTATGCAATGCGATCGCTGGCGGGTGAATTGCTGCGCGGTCCTGGCTCCGAAAAAAACCGAACCGATCTGTTGAACTTGCTTCGACTCAGCACTGAATTGTCTCAATACCAATCAGCCATGCTGTTTTCCTTGGATGGACAGGTTCTTCTGAGCACAGAAGGCTCCGCCAACCCTGTGGATCCGGCCACCAAACGGGCTGTAATGGCAGCTGCGGCCGGCCAGGACCCGGTGTTGTCGGACTTCTTCGCCCACCCCGACGGCCAGGCGCATATCGATGCTGCCGCCAAGGTCCGGGACACCGAGGGTAACCCGATTGCCGTCGTGGTCCTGCGGAGCAATGCGGAGGCATTTCTCTTTCCAATGATCCAGAAGTGGCCCTTGCCCAATGACAGCGCCGAGACTGTGCTTACCCTACGGAGAGGTGACGAGGCGTTCGTTCCGCACAAGCTTCGCGCCGACCTGGAAACCACCCCTCGTTTTCATAGCCCTTTGACGGCCACCAACATTCCTTCAGTCCAGGTCGTCAATGGCAAGCGGGGTCTGGTTGAGGGCGTGGACTACCGGGGCAAGAAAGTGCTGGCCTATTTGATGGCCGTCCCGGATTCACCGTGGTTCATCCACAACAAAATCGATGAGGAAGAAGCTTTTTCCCAGTTGCATCTTGACGCCCTGTTCATCGGGCTTATCACTGGGGCGCTCATCCTGTTGACCGCAGCCTCGATCGCCTTCTTCCACCGGCACAGCCAGGCCAAGGATTTCAGGGCTCTCTACGAGTCAGAGCAGCAGAAACTCGCGGCCGAGACAGGCCTCTGGGCCGCCAACCAGAAATTGGCCCTGCTGTTCGAGCAGACCCCCCTGGGCGTCATCGAGTGGGACACAGAGTTCCGAGTCGCCCGTTGGAACCCCGCCGCCGAAAGGATTTTTGGTTTCAGCGCCGCAGAGGCCATCGGACAACATGTCCACTTCATCGTTCCCGAGGCTGTCCACCCCCTGGTGGCCCCTATCATGCAAGCGCTGCTTGATGGGCGCGGCGGCGGACGCAGCACCAACGAGAATGTCCGGAAAGATGGGACGGTCATCCAATGCGAGTGGTACAACACCGCCTTGACTGATGCGGAAGGCCATCTGGTGGGGGTGGCCTCCCAGGTGGACGACATCACGAATCGCAAGAGAGCGGAAAACGCCCTGCTCGCAAGCGAGGCCCGGAACCGTGCGGTGACCCAGTCCGCCCATGACGGCATCCTGACCGCCGACCAGGCTGGAATCATCGTGGGCTGGAACCGCGGCGCCGAGGCCATCTTCGGGCACACCGAAGCCGAAGCCATGGGCCAGCCGCTGGCCCTGCTGATTCCAGATCGGTACCGCAATGCGCATCTCGCGGGGATGGATCGGGTCGGGTCGGGCGGAGCGCACCGCATCATAGGCAGGATGGTTGAATTGCATGGCCTGAGAAAGGACGGAACTGAATTTCCGCTGGAGCTCTCGCTCGCCAAATGGGAGACCATCAACGGCTGGTTTGTCACGGGCATCATCCGCGATATCACTGAGCGCAAGAAGGCTGAAGAAGCCTTGCATAAACAAGCCGAGCAACTCCGCACCAGCAACAGCCAACTGAGCAGATTCAATCAGATGGCCGTGGATCGCGAACTGCGCATGATCGAACTCAAGCGGGAAGTGGATGAACTCTGCGTAAAACTGGGCGAGACCCACCGGTACTACGGGAACCTGGATGATGAGCCGGTGGCGCCGACCTGAGGATGGTCAATCCTCGTGGTTGGCCCGGTAGGCGCCGAAGAAGATCGCGTTCAGGAAGGCGCGGGTGGTGAAGGCGCTCATTCCGCGGAACACGGGATCGCCCGCGAACAGGATCACGGCGCCTGCGCCGCGATGCTCCCGAAGGGCATAGGACGTCAATCGGAGTCTTGGTTCCAGGGTCTTGGGCAGCAACCCGGAGACTTTCAATGGTTCGCCTTCAGAAAAGTTTTTCGAGTCCTTCGCATCCTTCTTTGGATTGCCCGGATACCAGATGGGGTTCTCGCCGCCGGGGCTCAATTCCAGGATGCTGTCGCTGGTGTTCAGCACGGCGGCATCGGTGGTGTGCAGGCCCCAGGCCAGGGGATGGCTCAGATCCACCTTCACGTGGAGCAGCGCGCCGGGAATGGTCTCCTGCAGATCGCGCTGTTCGCGGCCGGACCAGGGTTGGATGAGCTCCGCCGCATCTGGCTTCGGAGCCTCGCGTTTGGGATCTTTCTCCTTCAGCCGGGCCTCTTCGGCATCCTTGGCAAGGAACTGGAAACCGGCATCCGCGAGGCCCGCGCGGCTGGCGTAGACAGCCCCGCCCTGGAGGCCGATCAGCACGCCGCCGTCCGTGGTCCAGGCTTTCAGTTTGGCGGCCCCGCCTTCGCCCAGGATCCGCTGCCAACCTTTGCCAGCGGAATTGTCATCGACCAGGATGATGTGGGTATAGCGCTGGAGCCGGGCGTTGCCAGTCCTTTCGGCGCGCACCTGGGCGAACGCGATGCCCGTCTCGCGGAGTGTGTGCATCACCGCGCCCAGGGCCGTCGGGTCCACGGGGCGGTCCACCAGAACGGCTACTTTGGGAGCAGCCAGAGTAGAGACGCGATCCGAACCGAGGTCCGGCCCCGAATCTGAAAGGGCGGTATCGGCAGCGATGACAGGATGGTGATTCCGAGCCGCGAGCTCCTTCAACCGGGCCCGCAAACGGGCGCCATCGTTCAAACGCAGCGGGAACACCACCGCGCCCGGCTCGAACCGCTGATTCACCATCCCGAACGGTTCCGTGGCCACGGTGCCCCGGAATCCTTCACCGAGAAGGGTCGCCAGCGTGTGCTCCCGGCCTTCAAAACCCGCAGGAAGAATGTAGGCTGAGCGGGCTTCCGGGATGGACGCATCGCTTGGTTCAGGAACAGCCTCGACCGCCACTTTGGGCCGCGTTTTCGCAAACCAGGTGGGAACGTTGAAGGTCAAAGGAAGGCTCCAGCCGGTGACGTCGTAACTGGGCTTGGCACCCATTTTCGCTTCCTTCTGCAGCAGGGCTTCGGCCAGCGGTCCGAGCGGTTGATCCAGCGGAACCAGGTAGCTGCCGGGCTTGACCGTGGCCGGCAGAACCCCCACCCCGATGGGCTCGAGGTTGGCGGTGCCCAGGCCTTCGGCGATGCGCTGCACCTCGATGCCGTTGCGGCGCAATAGTTCCACAAGGGCTCTGGAACGGCCTGGATCCGGGCCTTCGGCGATGAAAAAGGCGCCCGCGCGATCCCCCAGGTTCAACCGCTCCCGGCGGACCTTATGGAAATCCATGAGCAACGCCTCGTGGTTTTCGGCAGCCGTCTGCACGGTGGCCAGGCTCGCCGTGAAGTGACGCTGGACGCGCTTTTCCAGCGTCAGGGTCTCGCCATCCCGGCGGCGGTAGGCCAAGCCGACCTGGCCCGCCATTTCAAAGGTCATGCCCACGGCGCCATGGAGGCTGGGCCAGCTGTCCCCGTAGCTCGGGTAGAAGAGATCGAAAATATCCTTGCTGAAAAAGGTGAATTCATGGGCATCGAAAGCCCGGGCCACGCCCTTCCCGAAGGTCTGCGGCCAGTACCCTGAGAAGGGCGTGGGGATGGCGTCATGGACCGGCTGCATGGTCGGTGGAAAGTAGTAGCTGCTTTCCGCGGACATCTCGTGGTGGTCCGCCAGCACCTGGGGATTCCATTGCAGGAAGGCCACCGCTTTCGCCCGGCTCTCTCCTTGGGTCTGCCAGGCCCAGTCGCGGTTGAGGTCGAAGAGCCGGTGGTTGAAGCGCCCGCCCGGCCAACGGCTGGTGTTTTGGGCATCCTGCGGATCGGACGGGTTGATCCCCTGGAGCACTTCCGACACCGACTGGATGGCCCGTTCACGCCCATCGGGATTCTGCGTGAGGTCCATGAGCACCACCACGCGATCAAGCTGCTTCAATACATCGGCATCCTGGGCGGCGGCGTAATGGTAGGCCACCGCAAGGGATGCCTCGCTGCCGCTGGGCTCGGCGCCGTGGATGCTGTAGCCCAGCCAAACAAAAGCTGGATTGGCGTGGGCGATGCGTTCTGCTTCCTGGTCGGAACAAAGCCGGGGGTCCGAGAGCTTCGCATTGTCCGCCCGCAATTGGTCGAGATTTGCGATATTCGCGGGGCTGCTGATGATCAGGAAAGGTTGGGGGCGCCCCTCTTCGGTGATGTTCAGCGTGAGCAGTTTCACGCGGTCGGGCGCCGCGGCCGCGAGCGCGCTGGCGTAGGCCACCAGGTCCGCATGGTGCGTATAGGCCTTGCCGGCGTTGGGGACCGACACATCAACGCGATAGCTTTTGGACGGAAACCAGGCAGGCCGCGCCACCTGGGTTGGCGCCGACACCTGCGCAACCAAGGGCAGAGCGATGAGAACAGAGAGTGCGATTGCCTTCATGAATGATTCCTTTAGGGACCCTTACAGGATAACCAGCGCTCCTCTGGTTGTTCTGAGAGGGCTCCTAGCGCCAGACGAAGGACGGCGCGGTGGGCGATCCTCTATGGACAGGTCGGAGTGTGTTATTCGAAGTCGCGTTCAGTGGTAAAGAAAATCGAATCACCGCCAAGACGCCAAGAGCGCCAAGAGTCCTGCGGTCTCGTCAATCGGCTCGGCCGATACCGAGAAAAGATCCTTCATGTGCCATTTCGCGGATGGAATTCAGGCGGCCTGGCAACGGACTCCCGCTAGGTGTGATCCGCGCCGGGCCACCTGAATTCGCGGGCTGAGGGCCCACAGGCGCTACGCGCCCCGCGAAACGTTTTTGGAATTAGGGCAAGTGGAGTTTGGTGTTCTGCTTTTCTTGGCGTGCTTGGCGTCTTGGTGGTGAATCCTTGATTTTTGAGCCTAACGTCGGCGTTACGCACACGATGCCGGACGAAGCGCGGGCTTACAGTCCGAGGTAGGCAGGTCCAACGTTCGTGATGGTTCCGGCGCCGAAGGTGATCAGCAAATCCCCTGCTTTGGTGAGCCCCTTCAGGAATTCCGGCAGGTCTTCCACTTTGGGGACGGAGTGCACCTCGCGCTGGCCATGGGCTAGCAAGCCCGCCACGACGCTTTCCCCCGACAACCCGGGGATGGGGGGTTCGCTGGCGGCGTAGATATTGGTGATGACCACGACATCCGCCTCGAAGAAAGCGCGGGAGAATTCATCGAGCAAAGCTTTAGTCCTCGAGTAGCGGTGCGGCTGGAAGGCGGCGATGATGCGGTGTTCAGGGAACCCCTTCCGGGCGGCTTTCAAGGTGGCGGCGATTTCGGTGGGGTGGTGGCCGTAGTCATCCACCACCAGCACGCCGTCCTTTTCGCCTTTCTTGGTGAAGCGCCGTTCGGCGCCGTTGAAACTCGCTAGGCTGGTCCGGATCTGGTCCTTGGCCACGCCCAATTCCAGCGCCACGCCGATGGCGGCCAGCGCATCGAGCACCATGTGGTGGCCTGGCACGTTGATGGAAAAATCGCCGATGGCTTCACCGAAGGCCGTCACGGAAAAGGTGCTGACGAACCCGTCCTGATGGATGTCATGGGCCCGGATATCCACCTGCGGATTCGTACCGTAGGTCTTGACCTGGCGCTTGAGCAGAGGCCTCACCTGGGCCACGTTGGGATCATCCATGCAGGCGAACACGGAGCCGTAGAAGGGCACCTTGTTGGCGAATTCAACAAAGGCCGCGCGGATTTCCTCGATGCCTTTGTAATGGTCCAGATGCTCGCGGTCGATATTGGTGATGACGGCCAGGGTGGGATTCAGCATCAGAAAACTTCCGTCGCTTTCGTCTGCCTCCGCCACCAGGTAGTCGCCCTTGCCGAGCTTGGCATTGGACCCCAGGATGCCGAGCTTGCCGCCGATGACGATGGTGGGGTCCAGGCCCGCCTGGCTCATGATCTGGGCGATCATGCAGGTGGTGGTGGTCTTCCCGTGGGAACCGCCTACCGCAATTCCCTGCTTCAACCTCATGAGCTCCGCGAGCATCTCACCTCTTGGGATCACTGGGATCTTCGCGGCGTGAGCCGCCACGACTTCGGGGTTGTCCCCCCGGACCGCGCTGGAAATCACCACAACCTGCGCCCCAAGGATGTGTTTTGCCTCATGGCCCAGGTTCACTTCAATGCCCAGGGAACGCAAACGCTCGGTGACGGCACTCTCTTTCAGGTCCGTCCCCGAAACCCGGAAACCCAGGTTCACCAGGACTTCAGCGATGCCCGACATGCCGATGCCGCCAATGCCCACGAAATGGATATGTTGAATGGTGCCAAACACGTAACGTACTCCTTTTACCTGCTCCGAAGCCCCTGAAGGCTGGACTCAGGAGCAGAAGCCGTTGCGATGAAAGGGCTTGATCATTGCGATGGCTGACCGGCATAAGGGGCCGTAACGGACTAACAGAAAAGCGCTGATTATTCCGTAACGGCCCCTAACCTCTAGCATAGCCTTCGCCGCGGACCCACACTTGAAAGGAAGTGGCACGGCTTTGGATATTGCCTTCCCGAACCCCTACCACCTTCAGGAGGTACCCATGAACGGACCCAGAATATTAGCTTCCATCACAGCAGTCGGATTCATCGCCACCGGCTTGTTCGGCCAGGACCGCGGCAAGCAGCAGCTGCCCACTGAAAACCATATGACGCCAACTCAAACCAGCCCACCGGCTGACCGCAGCAGCCAGGGCGCTGATCAACGGGGTTTCGGCGCCGGCCGCGCGTCGAGGGATTCCTCGGGTTCCCGTGGGTCCTTCCAGCCTGATGGGACACCTGATCGCAGGGCTTCGACGAGCGCCCAGCCTGTCCACGGCGTGATGAGCGGTGGTGTGAGTCCCCGGACCCGCGGCCGTGAGCAGTACTGGCACCCCTGCCTTCTCATGCCCAATCCAGCGTTCTGGCACAGCCGGGATTTGATGGCGGAAATCCAGTTCCTGTCCCGGGAGGGCTTTGTGACATGCACCCGCGTGGCGGATGACGCCCAGGAGGTGAGCGATTTCTCCGACTTCCCCCAGGGCTGGAAGGGATACGCCTTCGTGGTCCCCGCGAAAGGCACGCTCCACGTGAGCCTCAACCACATGAACCGCGGCTGGTTCCGCCTGGCCATGATGAACAAGTGGGGCAATCTGCAGGAGGGGATGCTGCAGAACCTGATCCCCACGGGCAATCCCGAAGTGACGTTCAAGAATGTCAAAGACGAAGCCCAGGCGGTCTACGTCGTGGTCGATGATCCGGGCTGGATGTCTTCCAAGGCCTATCCCTTCCAGCTCAACGTGGAGCGCTCCTGGGATCCCACCACCGTGGACCTGAAAGACGTGAAAGTGGCCCAGGGCGTGTGGGGCAACCACCAGGACATGAGCGCCCAATTCCGGCGGCCCACCTGGGTGGGCTTTGGCAGTTCCACTCGGGGGCACGGCTGGTGGTGATGATCAGCCATTGAGTCGTCCTAACAAATAAATGCGGCCCCTTTTGGGGCCGTTTTTTTTCTTTCCTCGACCTGGGATGCTGCCAATTTGCATTTAAAGGATTGGGAACCACAGATTCCGCAGATTCAGCATGTGCAAAGCGATTTCGGGCCGGAACCAGTAAGTGTGGAACGACGTGTCTCACCCTTTGTTGATCTTTAATCTGTGTGGATCTGTGGATTATTTTTATCTTTTTGGACGCAACTTAGAGTGAATGGAACCAGGATGCCGATCTACGCAAAAGGAGCGCCCGCTTCGAACGTCTCAATGCTCCTCGATCCGCCCCGATGACCGCTAGAACCGGCATGTAGGTTTATCAGGCCCGACTTGGCGAGGGTGGCCCAGCGCAGCAGCCCATCGTTGGAATTGGCGCGGGGGGCTATCCAAAAACCCAAACCAAACTGCGGAAGATTGCCGAGGCACAGGGGCCAACCCTTTTGTGATCGGGCGCCAATCGATACCATCTTGCCAATTAGCCCACATTGGGTATATTGGCAATAGGAGATTGGATCATGCCCACACCCGCCACCGTCTTCCAGACAGATGCCCGCCGGCGCACGACCTTGCCCGGCGTCATTCCGCCTAACGAAACTTTCACCGTGGAGCCCCTGGAGGATGGCACCTTCCGTCTGGTGCCCATGACGTTGATCCCGAGCCACCAGCTTTGGGCGTGGCGTCCCGAGGTTCAGGAAGCTGTCGAGAAGGCCCTGCAGGAGCCGGGCATCAGCCTGGACAGCCCCGAGGGCCAGGCGTTCATGCGGAAACTGGCGAAATGAGGTTGGAGATCCGCCCTTCGTTCCTCGTATCCGCGCTCCAACAATCCGCCCCTGTGCAGAAAGGGGTCCGGAAGATAGTTGAGACTGCCGGCCACTTGAGCTTTGGGGAACTGTTGAGCCATGAAGGTGTCCACCTGGAAAAGATCAAGGGCCTGGCCACCCGCGACGGGAAGCCGCAATACACCCTGCGGGTGACCCGATCCGCCCGCGCCATCGCCATCGTGGAAGGCGATTTGTTGGTGCTGCTCTTTGTGGAGCCTGATCATGAAAAGGCCTATCGCTGAGCCCGGCTAGGCTCAACCGTGGCCTGGCATTTCCGGCTCACGACTTCCAGGGGCAGGCCTCGGTCACTTGCATCCTGAAGGCTCCGGGTTCCAGCGTGAATTCCGCGCGGTCGCGGGGTTCGGCGGGTTCGCCGTCGAGGTGCCAGGGCAGGGTGCGGTCGAGGTAGAGGATGGCTTTGAGGATGCGGCCCTCCTGGCGCAGATGGGTGTGGCCGCCCTCGCGGAAGAACGAGGGCAGTTGGGTCAGAACTTCCAGGTGGCGGGGTTTGGCGAGGGTCGCCCAGCGCAGCATTCCATCGGCGGGATTCGCATGGGGCGCGATCCAGAATCCCGAGCCGAACTGGGGAAGATTGGCGATGCACAGGCTCCAGGCGCTGTCGGGAAGCTTGGGTTCGGGGCCCTGCCAGGCTGCCCGCAGAACATCGCCGCGCGATTGGGGTTCGGCTGCTTCGGGCTGGAGGGCATCCCAGCGCAGGCCGAACGGTTCGATGTCCCGCCACAGCTTTATCGCGCGCTTGGCATAGTTCAGGAAGCCCCGGGCGTCGCCCCCATGGAAATCGTGGGCGATGGCCGCCTCGAAGCCCGTGCCGCAGAGATTCAGAAAGGGCCTGCCGTCCAGCCGGGGCAGGTCCATGCGTAGCTCTCGGCCTTCGAGCAGCCGCAGCACCGCGCCGCTGGGTTCCAAGGGCGTGCGCAGGCCTCGCACCAGGCCATTGCCACTGCCGCCGGGAACCGCCGCCAGGGGCACTGGGCAGCCCGCCGCGGCGAGCGCGATTCCAGCATGGTGGATGGTGCCGTCCCCGCCCCATACGAAGAGAGGTCCACCGGCGGCTTTGGCCTGCTCGATGTGGGGCGTGAAATCAAAGGGCGGTCCGAAGGCGATGGGTTCGATGCGCGCGCGATGCTCGGCCGGAAGCCGCGCCAGGAGCGCATCTGGATCCTTCCGGGAAGTCCCGGCCCGGACGTTGTACAGCAGGGGCAGTTTCATTTCCACTCCCAGGCTTTCTGGATGGAATCGCCCTGCACATCCAGGCTGAAACGGCGGCCGCCGAGGGCAGCTTCCTGATCAGGGTGGATGAAATAACGGAATTGTCCGTTTCCTGAGG
The DNA here is from genome assembly GCA_025358435.1 of Holophagaceae bacterium. Taxonomy (GTDB): domain Bacteria; phylum Acidobacteriota; class Holophagae; order Holophagales; family Holophagaceae; genus JANXPB01. Next base: position 3,989 of record JANYJQ010000110.1, on the reverse strand, counting down.
CCTGGCGGCGGACCTCGTGGTGCTGGCTTTGCAAGAAGGATTGTTTCTGTTTGAGCCGCATCATGGTGGCGGAACCATGCAGCGGGTTCCAGCTCCAGGGAACGCGCTCAGCATCCGGAAACCCGGCGCAGGCGCCAGGTTCCAGGCTCCAGACCCGGACGTACTTCTGCAGTTCCGCCAGCGCCAGGCGATCTTCAACGATCGCGCCCCCAGGTTGAACGGCGTTCTCCGCAAGGCGAAACGTCCGGGTCTGCGTTGTGATCTGGCTGTCGTAGGCGCTTTGGGCCAGGGCGCGGCCCAGAAAGCAGGCGGCGATCCAGAGCAGGGGAAGGAACACGATCGCGGTTCCGCAAGAACCAAGCTGCCGGAATAGTTTCATTCCGGGATCCACCGTGGCGGCGCCACGAACTCGATCGGAGTTCCCGTGGCGGGATGGTTCAGGGCCAATTTCCAGGCGTGCAATTCCAGTCCCGGCGCCTCGTCGCCGCCATACAGCCGGTCACCCCGGACGGGGGCGCCCAGGCTCGCGAGATGCACCCGGATCTGGTGGGTGCGGCCCGTGCGGGGCTCGGCGATGATCCAATGGCCTTCGGGAAGGCCTTTCTTTTCTTCGTCGGTGGCGGGCCGGAAAACCGTGATGGCGGCTTTCGGCTCCATCAGGTCGCCCTCGACGCCGAAGCGGCCTGGCACGGCATTCCGCAGGCGCCCGATGGGCCGGTCCACGGTGCAGGCTTCCAGGGGCTTGGCGATCCGCGCCAGGTAGGTCTTGCGCACGCCATGTTCCGTGAAGGTCTTGGTGAGTTGGGCGTTGATGGAGGCATCCTTCGAAAAGATCAACAGGCCCGAAGTGCCCTGGTCCAGACGATGATGCAGGAATAATTTCAAATCAGGCCGCTGGGTTTTGACCAGGGCCAGCAGATCGTGGCGGTCCGAGGCCCAGGTGCCTTGGGTGGGAAGGCCCGTGGGCTTGTTCACCACCAGCAGCCACGGGTCCTCGAAAACCACCGGGATCTTCATGGTGGGCACCGCGGGCAGCTCCGCATCGAAAGCCACGCAGATTTCAATGCCGGCCTTGACCGTTTTTCCAGCCACCCGCACCCGTTTACGTTCCACCTGCACGCCACCCAGCTTCAGGACCTCGCGCGCAGCCCGGCGCGACAGCCCCGTGTGCTTAGCCACCAGTTGATCAAGACGAAGGCCTGAATCAGCGGGTGAGCTTGAAAAAGTCCATTTTTGAAGTGCCATCCTTTCAGAATAAGCGGTCCTGGGTTTGAAAATTAAGTTGACCAAAATAGTCAATTTTGTATTCTGGGTCTTTCCCAAGGAGATGCCCATGCCCCAGCGACCCAATCGCGTCGACCATATTTATGACCTGGTGGGCTGCACGCCGGTCGTGCGCCTGAACCGCGTGGTGCCGAAAGGATCAGCCACGGTCTTTGTCAAATTGGAGAGCGCCAACCCCGGCGGCAGCGTGAAGGATCGCATCGCCCTGAACATGATCCGCGATGCGGAAGCCCGCGGCGCGCTGAAGCCCGGCATGAAGATCCTGGAAGCCACGAGCGGCAACACCGGCATCGGCCTGGCCTTCATCGCCGCGGCCAAGGGCTATCCCACCCTGCTGGTGATGCCCGATACCATGACCCTGGAACGCCGAGCGCTACTGAAGGCCTACGGCGCGCAGATCGTTCTGACCCCCGGCGCGGGGGGCATCAAGGCCGCGGTGGAGAAGGCCGAGGAGATCGCCGCGGGCGATGCGAATTATTTCCTCGTGAGCCAGTTCGACAATCCTGCGAATCCAGACATCCATCGCAGGACCACGGCACTGGAGATCCTGGAGCAGGTGCCGGAACTGGATGCCTTCGTGGCGGGTGTGGGCACCGGCGGCACCGTGACCGGCGTGGGCGAGGTGCTCGCGCTGCGCAAGCCCGGAACCCTGGTGGTGGCCGTGGAGCCAGAGAGTTCGCCACTCCTCACCAAGGGCACGCCGGGACCCAACAAGATCCAGGGCATCGGACCGAATTTCGTTCCCAGCATCCTGAATCGCGCGGCCTTCCACAGGGTGGAAGATGTGAGCTACGACGATGCAGTCGCCATGGCCCGCCGCCTGACGCGCGAAGAAGCCCTGTTCTCGGGCATCTCCACGGGCGCCATCGTCCACGCGGCGCTGAAGGTCGCCGCGGAGTTGGGCGAAGGAAAGACGGTCGTCGCGGTGCTCTGCGACACCGGCGAACGCTATCTCAGCCACCCGTTGTATGCGGAAATCGATGGGCCGGTGGACGGGATCTGAGATCCACGGATTCACACTGATCCACACATGATGAATCTGGAATTCTGTGGATGAGAGTTTCCCCCCAAATCCCGGGGCAACCGAAGGTCCTGGAATAGGAGGTGCTCAGTGCGCGGCCTTTTTCAAGTCATCCAACCGGGAAATGAGATTCGCGAGCTTTTGCCTGGCCTGGCTTTCCGCTGCGATCGCAGCGTCGGTGGGCTTCGCATCTGCGCTTTGAAAAACCTCCAGCAAATGGGCCAGCTCGCCATGCAGATTCGTGAACTCCGCCTCCAGCGCCTTGAAGGTCGATTCGGTGGATTTCAGGGCCTTCAAGGCTTCGATGGCGTGGTAGGTGCGGGCCATGCCATCCATGCAAGCCACGGAAAGATCAAATTGCCTTTGGAGGTCTGCTGAAGGCGTTTTGACCCGTGGATCCATCCGCACCAGGAGGGGTTTGGACGAGATTTCTTGTCCATCGACCAAGAGCCTGGCTGTGTAGGACCCCGGCAAGACCCAGGCGCCGCGGGGCTCTTCCCAGGTATCGCGGATCACCGCGGAGATCGGGTAGTCATGCTCCAGCGCGGGTGGCGCCGGGAGATGGAGATCCCAGACAAAACGATGCCCCCCGGCCTTGGCGGAGATGGTCTGGGCCGGGCGGAGCCAGTAGGTTGGCTTGTTCAATTCATTCGCGTCCACGGGGTCGGGCGTGTTGGAACTTGAAAAGACCAGGGTTCGGGAAGAGCCGAAATCCACCACCAGTTTCACTTCGCCTTGGATGTCCTCCTTCAGCCAATAGTCGAGCACAGCCCCATCCGGCGGGTTCTGGCCCACGGGTTCTTCGGGGGGAAGCGGCGTGTCGGTGTTCATGTTCCAGCGCACGCGGGTCGCGATCTGGGGCCTGAAAAGAACGGCGGCCGCCTTCGTCAGCTCGGGTGCGAACTGCCGCAGCGGTGTGATGTCATCGAGGATCCAGAAGGAGCGGCCATGGGTGCCGACAACGATGTCATCGCCATGGATGACAAGGTCGCGGATGGAGGTCGCGGGCAGGTTCTGACGCAAGGTCTGCCAATGGCCGCCATCATCGAAACTGACGAAGACCGTCTGCTCGGTGCCCGCGAAGAGCAGGCCTTCGCGCTCGGGATCCTCGCGCACGGTGTTCACGATGGTTCCATCCGGCAAGCCTTGGGTGATGTGCTGCCATGATCTGCCACCGTCCCTGGTGCGATAGATGTGCGGCCGCAGATCATCCAGGCGCAGCGTGTTCACGGCGGCGTAGCAGACCTGCTCATTGAAATGCGAGGCCTCCAGCTGCGCGATCTTGCTCCAGGGCGCCAGCCCGGCCGGAGTTACGTTTTGCCAGGTCTCGCCACCATCGAACGTGGTATGGATCAGGCCATCGTCCGTTCCGGCCCACAGGTGGTTGATGTCCTTGAATGATGGCGCCAGGGCATAGATGACACCGCGGCGATGGATCTTCGCGGCATCGGTGGCGGCATAGGTGCCTACGTTCGGCGGGACGGGCAGGTCAGTGCGGGAAAGATCCGGGCTGATGGTCTCCCAGCTCTGGCCACCGTTCGTTGTCTTGAACAGTACATTTCCGGCCAGGTAGAGCACGTGCGGATCCACCGGCGAGAACATAATCGGGGTGGTGCGCAGGTACCTGGATTTCCGCTTCAGTGGATCCGGCGAGACATCCTGCGTCTGGCCTGTGCGGAAATCG
>JANYJQ010000096.1 GCA_025358435.1 Holophagaceae bacterium | reverse complement strand
CGGCGCAAGCCGAAAGTGAAGCGAGGTTTTCTTGGGGATGGAAACCTGCAGAAGGTTGGTCATCTCCTGGACTACTTCATTCAAATCGTGAACTTTCACCACAAAGCGGCCCTTGCCGCTGTAGGCAAGCATCTGCTTGGTGAGATCGGCGGCACGAAGGACCGTCTTTTCCACATTTTCGAGATAGGGCGAGGCGGCGGAATTGCCGGAGATAAACGTTTGGGCCAGGTTGAGATTGCCCAGGATGGCCGTGAGCAGGTTGTTGAAGTCATGGGCAATGCCACCGGCCAGAACACCCAGACTTTCCAGTTTCTGGGCTTGGCGAAGGGCGTCCTCCGCTTGCCGACGTTCGGTAATGTCTTGGAAAACACCATTGACGCCGAGGAAGGTGCCCTTGGCATTGTACCGCGCCCAGTTGTTTAGACCAGAGATTAGCATCAGGCAGCCTGCTTGGTGATCCAAGCTTGGCGGGCTTCGTCGGGTGTGTGTCCGGCTAGCTTTTCGAGCCTCCAGGCGCGGTTGTAAAGGGCCACGAAATCGACCAGGGCCTTTCGGAGATCGGCAAGGGTCTGGTAGATCCGACCTTCGAGAACCTGCTTCTTGAGGGTCTTCCAGAACCGTTCGATGACTCCGTTGGTCTGGGGTTCACCGACGTAGGCCAAGCTCTGGCGGATGCCAAAATGCTTCAGTTCCGTCTGGAAATGATCGGACACATATTGGCTGCCGTGATCACTGCGAACGGCGAGGCCATCAGCGATGCCCCTGCCGATGGCTCCGTAATGTTTCTTGATGCCCTGCTTGACGGGTTCCATGGCGTTGAAACGGTCGCCTGATTTGGAGGCGTGAATGCCCACGCACTCAGCGTTGAAGTGCTCGACCGCACCGAAAATCCAGACCGTGCCTTCCTCGACCACCTGCGTCGTGGTGCCATCCGTGCCCCACATTTCCAGGGGCCTGTCCGTGGTGATGGTGCCGTCGTGGGTGTAGGGCTCGCCCTGCGGGGCCCGCTGGGGCGACAGCAGGTTGTTCTCGCGCATCAGGCGCAGGATGCGCTTGGGGGCAACCTTGACCTTCCGCACGAACTTCAGGCGATAGTAGACCTTGCGATGACCCTCTTCGCGGAAGGGGGTTGTGGCCAGATCCTCGAGGATCATGGGGAGCAGTTCCACATCGGGAATGACGGGCTTGGGGCCGCGCTTCTGCGGCGCTGGGCGAACCTGGCGGCGGAAGTAGACAGTGGCCCGAGGTGCTTCCCACACGCGGCAGACACGCCGTAGCCCATAGCGCAGGTTGGTGCTGGGGGAGATCGTCGCGCTCATTTCTTCGACCTCCCCGATTGAAAACCCGGCGTCCTGCGCGCCTTCTCGCGCAACAGCTCGTTCTCCATCATCAGCTCGCCTAGGCGGCGGTTGACCTCGTCGAGCTGCGCCTGCATGGGATCACCCTCGCGCTCTTTCAGGGCCTCTTCGAGGCCGTGAAGCCCCTTGTTCCGCCAAGCATCCAGTCGGCTGATCTCAACCTTTACATCCCGCGAAACCTCATCCAGGGACTCGCCCCGGAACAGCCGCAGCACGACCTCCATCTTTCGGCGCTTGCTCCAGCGCTGGATATCAGTGGTCATTGCCACCTCCCAACCCGAGTGTGACCCCAGCCACAGAAAAAGCCCCGACCGAGGAAGTCGCCCAACAACCCCTCAGGCACACTCTCTGCCGGTCCTCGGCGCGCCATCCCACCTTCCGCGGTCCGTGCTCGGGCATGGAAAGGGTGCTGGATTTCCTGCTGGATTCCGCTTCGCGGAACGAGCTGCGCTCGCCCTCTGGGTCCACAGGAAACGGGCTGAAGCCCGCCCTTCGGGTCAACACCCTTTCCACACCCTCGGCCTTCGGCTGGAGAACGCTCCGCGTTCCCCACACGGCCCGCTGCTGATTGGAGCAACGGCAAGAAATGCGACGTTCCTTTTCGCCGACTGCTTCGCAGCGGCTTGCTCCCTTGCTTCCCATTGATTACCCCCTCCTGGTGGTCCAGGAAATTGGGGCGCGGCCCA
>JANYJQ010000071.1 GCA_025358435.1 Holophagaceae bacterium | reverse complement strand
GGGGGGCCAGAAATTCCAGCAGAAGAATCTCGCCGGGATGGGTGGGTGTGCGGTGGGTTGGAATCATGGGGCACCTTGCTTTCAGTGGTAATCGGTCATGAGCACTTCGAAGGCCTCCGAGCCCTGCCATCGAAAGACAATCCGCCATTGGTCGTTCACGCGAATGCTGTGGAGTCCCGCCAGATTTCCTTCCAGGGCTTCCAGCCTATTGCCTGGAGGTGACCGGAGGTCTCCCAGGGTGGCTGCGGCATTAAGCATGTCGAACTTTCGAAGAGCAACCGACAAGATGTCGGGTGGGAAGGTTTTGAAATCCTTCCTGGGGCCACCATGGAAAAGCGCCTCCGTTGCCTTGTCTCCAAAAGAAGCGATCACCCCAGTGGTCTCCAACCACAGAATACGCTTGCACGACTACCGTGCAACCAGGAATTACGGGCATCCTGCTCTCGCAATCACAAATTCCCTTCCATCTGCCTTCGCCAGGAGTGCGCGTAGCGGCCATTCTGGGCCAGCAGCTCGGCGTGGGTCCCGGCTTCGGTGATGCGGCCTCCGGTCATGACGTGGATGCGGTCGGCCTGCATGGCGGTGGTGAAGCGGTGGGTGATGAGAAACATCGTCCGTCCAGTCGTCAAGCTCAGGAACCGCTCCAGCCAATCGCCCCGCAGCCCTGACTGTTTTTATGGCAGCTTGCCGCGGCCCATGAACTCAGAGCACCCAATGGAATCCGCTTCGTGCTCTGGAATGAAGAGCCAGCGAAGACCGAAAAAAGATGGGTTCAAGCTCATCACCCACACCAAGCCCAGGCTCCTTTTAGTGGGTAGCCCCAATAGCCGGGCTGGTTACACTGGGGTCGTTGACGCTCCATCGGGGAGCCTGGAACCGAGGGTTATGACTGAACTGTTGAGCAGGCGAGTCTCCATTCCCGAAGGCGTCATGATGCGCGAACTTTCCGGCGAGTCGGTGCTCTTGAACATCAATACCGAGTCGTACTTCGGCCTTGATGACGTGGGTACTCGCATGTGGGCCGCACTCACAACTTCCGCAACGATCCAGGAGGCGTTCGAACGGCTGCTGGCCGAGTACGAGGTCGAGCCGGATCAATTGAAAGAGGATCTTTCTGTTCTCGTGCAAAAGCTTGCAGATGCAGGGCTGGTCATTGTCAACGCGGCCTAGACGCGAGATCCGTCGGCCATGAGCGGGATCTGCGGCATTGTCAACTTCGATGGGGCACCCGTCGATCGGGAGGTCCTGCAGGCCTTGACTTCTTTCATGGCTTTCCGGGGCCCTGATGCCCAGGAGGTCTGGTTGGACGGCCAGGTGGGCTTCGGCCACACCATGCTGCGCACCACCTTCGAGGCAGAGCGTGAACATCAGCCGCTCACTCTGGACGGAAAAGTATGGATTACCGCCGACGCGCGGATTGACGACCGCGCCACATTGAAGGGGAAGCTTGGCGCGAGGGGTTGCGTAGGACTAGAGTCGGCCACCGACCCGGAATTGATCCTCCATGCCTACGACACCTGGGGTGAAGCCTGCGTGGACCACCTGCTTGGCGATTTCACTTTCGCCATCTGGGATGGACTCAACCAAAGCCTCTTCTTCGCGCGCGATCACTTTGGGGTGAAGCCCCTCTTTTATGCGCGAATAGGTGCAACGCTGATCTTCAGCAACACCCTCGATTGTGTTCGCAGCCATCCTCTCGTTTCGAGCGAACTCAACGAACTGGCCATCGCGGATTTTCTGCTGTTCGAACAGAACCAGGACCCTTCCACCACAGTCTTCAAGGACATCCAGCGGCTGCCCTCATCCCACACGATGGGCTTTACCCAGGAAGGTGTGAGATCACGGTGCTACTGGACGCTGCCGACGGACCTGGAAATTCTGGATCTGCCCGGAAAGGAAATCATCGAGCGGTTCAAGGCGCTCCTGGAAGTGGCGGTTTCTGACCGACTCCGGACCCATGGAGTGGGCATCTCGATGAGCGGTGGCCTGGATTCCACGGCCATCGCCGTGGTGGCCCGGGACCTGCTCGCACGGAATGGACGCCCCTTCGAGGTCCGCGCCCAGACCATCGTCTTCGATCGGCTCTTCGTAGATCAGGAACGATGCTTCGCGGCAATTGCCGCCAAACACCTGGGACTTCCTATCGATTTCGTTTCTGCCGACGACTTTGGTCTATTCCAGGGGCGGAAAGAGGGACTCAAACAATTCCCAGAACCCATCAACGAATCCAATTTCAGCCTCGCGCTGAACATGGAATTGTCCCGACTGCGGGCTGCCCATCACCGGGTATGGCTCACGGGTTTCGACGGCGACTCGCTGCTCTCAGATTCTCCCCGGCCCTGGTTCGCGAAACTTCGCGCCGAAGGGCATTACGGGAGACTGGTGACAGGGTTGATCCACTACGCGATCACCGAACGCAAGATCGTGCCGACCTCCTTCTGGCACCGCATCGTTTCGCGAGACTCCGGTCAGGTGTGCACATCAGGTCCAACCTTGCCCCAGTGGCTGGCTCCCGATTTGGCGACACGGCTGGATCTGCCCGCGCGTTGGGCCGACGTAAATGGACGGAGGCAGGCGGCCACGGTCAACAAACTTAGGCCTTTTGCCCACCGCTGCTTTGAACGTCTGATCCGCTTCTCAGATTTCTTCGATATGCAGGATCCCGGGGGGACCGGCGTGCCCACCGAATTCCGCCACCCCCTTCTGGACTTGCGCCTCCTCACGTTTTGCCTCTCCCTGCCGCCCTATCCGTTTTGCTTCAAGAAGAACATTCTCCGAAAAGCCATGGTGGGTCGGCTGCCGCCGGCCATTCTAAAACGCCCAAAAACCCCCTTGGCGGGCCTGCCTTACCTGGAGCACTTGAAGGCGCCGGACTCGATGTGGGTGGATCAATTCCAGCCACTTCCCGAGCTGAACCGTTTCGTCGATAGGTCCCTAATCCCGGTGTGCTGGGGCGCATCGGATATTTATCAGCCCTGGATCAATTTACGACCCCTCAGTCTAAATTTATGGTTGCGAGAGCTTGATCGTGCCTAATAATTAGTTAAGCAGGAGAATCCTCATGAGCCTTCAACCGGAATCCAAGCCAAAAAAGCTTTATCACATCCCGGTCCTGCAGGTCTTCGGGAATATCCGTGAGATCACGCAAAACGTGGTGACTGGTATTGGCAAGAATGATTTTGCTATGAGCTCCGACAAAACAGGTTGAAGAAGAGAGAGTCCACTCGGATGATCCAATCCGGCCAGTTTTAATTCATGCCCATTCGTGCATTGGTCTATGGCTTGGGCGTAGAGGTGAACTTGCCCATTGCGGCGCTTGGGGCACTCCCCGAGCCCGAACATATTGATGTGGAAATCCGGATGGGGGCCTTGCCATCGGCACTCGCCCCAGGTCTAACGGAGCCCCGTCAGGCTTGGTACGTCAGCCCAGAGCTGAACGAAGATGGTGAACCCAACCTGCGCGTATCGCGCCTCTTGGAAACGGGCGACTTTCACTTTGAATATGATGACGGCACACGGTTCCAAGTGGACGCTGCGGGTACCCGGGTTTGGGCCACCTGGAACGAAACAGCCACCGTGGAGGACACGGCCACTTACCTGTTGGGTCCCATCCTGGGCTTCCTGCTGCGCCTCAGGGGGATCACCTGCTTGCATGCCAGCGCTGTTGCAGTGGAAGGGCGCGCCATCCTCCTTGTGGGTCCCGCCGGCGCGGGGAAATCCACCACGGCCGCCGCTTTTGCCCAGCTCGGATATGCAGTCATCACAGATGATGTGGCGGCTCTCGATGAGGTGGGCGACGCCTTTCTCATCCGTCCGGCCTACCCGAGGGTGCGGCTATGGCCGCCGTCGGTGACGTCGCTGTTCGGATCTCCCGATGCCTTGCCACGCCTGACGCCCACCTGGGAGAAGCGTTTCCTGGGCCTGGGCAGGCCCGGCTTCGCCTTTCAGGGTGAACCCCTGCCGCTCGGTGCGATCTACTTTCTGGGGCCTCGCAGCGATGATCCACTGGCCCCCCAAGTCCAGCCCATGACTCAAGGGCGCGGCATGATGACCCTTGTGTCCGACACGTACACGACCCGATTGCTGGGCCGGGATCTGCGCGCCTTGGAGTTCGAAGTTCTCGGTCGCCTGGTAGCCTCGGTTCCCCTGCGCGCTGTAACTCCTGGCCAGGAACTGGCTAGGGTCGGCGCGATGTGTACGGCTATCCTCGAGGACTTCGCCCGCCTTTTGGAACCTGGGGCCTGATTCCACCATGCAGGGAGCTCCGATGTACAGCCTCAAGGGATACGGATCGATGGTGGCTGACTCGGTTCGCACGGGTGCTTATGAACATGCACTGCGTGACTCTGTGAAGCCGGGTGACGTGGTCCTGGACCTCGGCACCGGAATGGGCATCTTTGCCATGCTGGCCTGCCGTTTCGGAGCGAAAAAAGTCTATGCCGTGGAACCCTCCAACGTGATCCATGCGGCCCGCGAGCTCGCCGAGGTTAATGGTTTTTCCGACCGCATCGACTTCATCCAGCAGTTGTCCACGGAGATCGATCTGCCCGAAAAGGTGGATGTGATCGTGGCGGACATCCGGGGAATTACGCCCCTGGAAGGAAGCAGTCTGAGTGCCTTGGCGGATGCGCGTAACCGTTTCCTGGCGGCCGGTGGCGTGCTCATCCCCCAGGAGGACACCCTGAAAACGGCTCTCGTGCAGGCTCCAGAGCTTCACTCGCCGCTGATCTTGCCCTGGGGGCCCGACAGCTACGGCTTCGATCTCTCCGCGATCAAGGCCTACCTGACGAATGGGTGGTTCGGCGCCCGTCTGAAGGTGGACCAGCTGATGAGCGACACCGCGGTGCTGGTTACCTTGGACTATCGGGTGGTGGAATCCACGGATTTCAAGAGCCGGGTTTATCTGACGGTGGCCCGGTCCGGGGCTGCCCACGGGTTCTGCCTCTGGTTTGATGCAACCCTATTGCCGGGTATCGGCTTTTCCGGCTCTCCAGGGCAACCCGAGATCATCTACCGCCATGCCTTCTTTCCCTGGCCGGAGGCGGTGGAGCTGACCACTGGGGACGTGGTTGAACTCGATCTGGAAGCCCGGTTGGTAGGCGGCGAATACCTGTGGAATTGGAACTCCACCATCCGTGGCCATGATGAATCCGGCCCAGTGAAGGCTTCCTTCCGCCAATCCACTTTCTACAGCGAGCCACTGGGGGTGGAGCCTCTTCGCAAGTGTGCTGCCAGCCATGTTCCTGTCCTGAACGAAGCGGGCGAAACCGACCTGTGGATCCTAGCCCGGATGGCTGAAGGCTGGCCGCTCGGTGAAATTTCCGATGCTCTCGCCGGGAAGTATCCACGCCGTTTCGCAACCCAGGGGGAGGCTCTGACCGCAGTGGGCGAACTCTCCCTGAAGTTCAGCCGTTGAGGGGCGCTTCGGCGCAGGCTCTTCCAGTGACTTCCGGATCCCACCTCAGCCCCAACCGCACGCCCGAGGCAGCTCTGCTGCTGGTCTGCGCCCGCCTGGAACTCACCACGGGCGAGCAGGAAACCATCCGCACACGGCTTGCCGCGCCCCTGGACTGGTCCTGCCTTATTGCGCTCGCTGCCCGTCACCGCCTCTCACCGCTGCTGTTCCGGCACCTGAATGCCCTGGATCCGCGCGCCATCCCGCGACCTGTCTTTGTGCAGTTGTGGGCCCGTCACGAAGGGCTGGCCAAGAAGAACGAAGCCATGGCCAGGGAACTGCTCCGACTTCTCGCCCTGCTGGAGGCAAAGGAGATTCAGGCGGTCCCCTTCAAGGGGCCAACCCTTGCGCGGACCGCCTATGGCGACCTGTCCCTGCGTGAGTTCGGTGATCTGGACATCCTGGTGCCTCGTGACCAAGTGCTGCGCGCCCGGAACCTCCTGGGCGCCGAAGGTTACACGTCCGTCGTGCCGATCCGGCCTGAAGATGAGCAGGCCTTCCTCCGGGCCCATCGCCAGTACGATTTCGAGCTTTTCCATGAAGAACGCGGCCTCATGGTTGAACTCCACTGGCGGACCAGCAGCGAGTTCCCCATCGAGTCGCTGGACGATCCGGCCTGGTGGAGTGGCCTGGGCACAGTGGAACTGGCGGGCGGCACCATCCCCATCCTTCCCCTGCGCGAGCTGCTTCTGGTGCTTCTCCTCCACGGCACCAAGCACCACTGGAGCCGTCTTTCCTGGCTCGTGGATGTGGCCGAATTGATCCGGCAGAACCCCAGCCTGGATTGGCCTTGGATGATCGACACCGCCGATCGGATGGGCTGCCGCCGCCGCGTGGCCGTGGGCCTGCGCTTGGCTCTGAATCTCCTGGACGCGCCCTTGCCGGAGGCCACGCAGGAATGGGTTTCCCAGGATGGTGCGGTCCAGGATTTGGCGAGCCGCCTGGAGCGAAACCTATTCTTGGCGGAACCCCCGGATTGGGACATATTCCAACGTCTTAGCTTCGATCTGGATCTCTGCGATCGACCCCGCCAGCGGGCCCGGCACCTGCTGCTGCTCCTCTTCACTCCCAACGCGGAGGACTGGGGCCAGCGCCGGCTTCCCCGTGCCCTGGCGTTCCTCTACTTCCCCGGGCGGCTCATCCGTCTGGCCTGGAAGTACGCCCGGCGGAATTCGACGGCACGGTGATCTTCCGCGACCACTGGGGCAGAGGAATCATCGTGTTCAAGTCCTTGAAGGGGCTTCGGTCCCATCACCTCTTTCGCTGTCTCCACCTCAGCAGACTGGCCAGGGCCAAACCGATGGCGCCGCCAACGGTGTCGGCCATCCAATCGTAAAGGTCACAGGAGCGGCCGGGCACGAAGTACTGGTGAAGTTCGTCGCTGGCCGCGAACAGCGTCACCCCCACGAAGATCACGAGCATGCGTCGCCGGTTGGGGATGTATGGGTGCGTGCGGCGCCACGCAAGCTCAAGGAAGCCACCGAGAGGCGCGAAGGCCAGGAAATGCGCCACCTTGTCGAAGGGCGGGGGAAGGGTCACGCCCAGGGGATAGTGCGTCTGGTGGCTGAGCCACACGATGGTGGCGGCCACGGAAAACGGAAGGAGCCAGATCCAATAGCGACGCATGCCTCAATCCAACCACACATGCCACAAAAAAGCCTTGGATCCGCACAGATTCCACTGATTCACACAGACCTTGAAATTGGCATGGCCCGGACAGACCGCCTAAACCGGATC
>JANYJQ010000065.1 GCA_025358435.1 Holophagaceae bacterium | reverse complement strand
CTCGAACCTGGTGCTGGTCCCGCTCATCTGGCTGGTGGGACGCAACTTCCCTGAAGTAGCGGTCTATCCCGCCAAAGTGCCGATCGCCATGATGACGGCCGAACAGATCTTCCGCGGCTATGTGAGGCTCATCGGCGTCGGCGCCATCGCCACAGCCGGAATTTTCGGCATCCTGAAATCCCTGAAGATCGTCGCCGGTTCCTTCTCCATCGCCGCCCGCGCCTTTAAAAAGGGCGAAGAGCATTCTGGCCCCGAACGCACTGATCGCGATATCAGCGTGATGTCCATGCTCATCGGAACCGTCGTAACTACGCTCGGCATGGCGGTCTTCTTCGGGTCGCTGAAGCCCACCCTGACCGTGCTGTTCGTGGGCCTGGGCCTGACGCTGGTGTTCTCGTTCTTCTTCGCCTCGGTCGCGGCCAACGCCATCGCCACCACGGCCCGAAATCCTGTGTCGGGCATGACCATGCTCACCATTATCATCTCCTGCGTAGTGCTCTTGAAATTCGGCCTGTCCGGCCCTACCGGAATGTTCTTTGTGATGGCCATGGCGGGCATGGTCTGCACGGCGCTCTCGGTTTCGGGACAGACCATCACGGATCTGAAGACCGGCTACTGGCTTGGCTCCACGCCAGCCCAACAGGAAAAGGTGAAATTCTATGGCGTGATCGCCGCCTCGGTGGCGGTGGGCATCACCATCGTGATGCTGGCGCGGGTTTTCCAGTTCGGTGAGCAGGCCGCAGGCGACACCCGGACGGTGCTTGCCGCTCCCCAGGCGTCGATCATGAAAGTGCTCGTCGAGAATTTCGTGGGACGCCAGCCCGTGGCCTACATCCTGTTCGGCGTGGGCGCGATGATCGCCGTGATGATGGAGATGCTCGGCGTGCCGGCCCTCACCTTCGCGCTCGGCATGTACCTGCCCCTTGAACTCAATTCGCCCGCGCTCGTGGGTGGTTACCTGTCCTACCTGGTCACGAAGAAGTCCGAAAAGGCTGGCGGCGACAAAGGCCGCACCATGCGTGAGCGGGGCGTGATCATCGCCTCGGGCCTCATGGCGGGCGGCGCCCTTGGCGGCGTCTTCGGCGCGGCCCTCCGGCTGCTCCCCTGGTACGCGGAAAACCGCATCAAGACCCCGTTCTACGACCTTGAATCAGCATCGCAGATGGTTTCGGTCGCCGGATTCCTTGCCCTTTGTTTCTACCTGTATCGCACCTCGATGCGAACTCCTGCGGAAAAGGCCTGATCATGTCCTCGCAACTTGACTCCCACATCGCCAACGCCATTCTAGGAATCGACACGCTCTGGGGGGGCGATGTGATGAACCCCTCCGGCGTGGGGCGGTTCATCGCGGATTCCTGGTTCTCGGATGAGCCGCTGCCACTGGCATACACGCATCCATCGGCCTCGAAGGTCCGCGACTCCGGTGGTGTTTCCGCGAAGATCCCGGATCGCGCCGCAATCGAGAAATACCTGAAAGCGGTGGATGTCCATGGCGCCATCGGAAAGGTGGCCGCGAGCGCGGGCAAGATAAAGGGCCTCCGCGGGACATACCTGCTGGGACTCGCCGAATGTTTCGAGGTGATGTGGGATCTGGCGATGGAGATCCTCGACAAAGGCGAGCCTGTGCCCTACGACCGCTGCGTCCGGACGCTCACGGGCAAGGCGCCGGAACCGTCGGATCCCATCTCCAAGCGCCAGCTCCTCGCGGAGCTGCTGGCCTCGGCGGGCCATGGCGGCGACCTCCTCCGCGGTGTGGACGCCTGGCGGAAGGCCCGGCTGGTTCCGTCGAAATCCATCCCGGCCCTAGGTGCCGCCTTCATCGCGCAATACGACGCCCTTTCCGTCCGCAACCTCTCGCCCTATCTGCCGAAGGCGCTGCGGGATATTCCCCGCGCGAACGTGGCCTTCCTCCCCATCGAGAACGCCTGGTTCTCGGGCTCCATGAACTACCTGGGCCGGGCACGGAAAGCCGATGGCTCCCCGGAATACGAAGCCACCTACGAATTGAACGCCGCGCTTCAGATTTCCATCCCAGAGTTCCAGCAGCTCGTGAGCCACGAGGTGGTGCCCGGACATGTGACCACCTTCGCCTATCTCCAGAATCTTTTTAGCAGAGGCAAAGTCGGCCTGGAAGCCTCGATCCTCACCATGAATACGCGACCTGCGGCGTTGTTCGAAGGGATCGCCAACAATGGCATCCTCATCGCGTACGGCGTCACCGAGATCCATGATCTGCCTGATCGCGACCTTCAGATCGGTCTCCTGCTGGCACTCCTTCAGGATGATGCCAAGAACCATTCCTCGTATCTCACCTGGCAGGAGAACGTGAAACAGAAGGCCGTGGCGAAAACGCTCCGGAGCGAATTCCTGGTCTCAGAAGAACGCGCTGACAAGCTCTCGGGCGCCTGGGGGCGCCACCCGCTCCTGGGGCGCATGTACCTCCCGGCCTACCGCTTCGGCACCGAGCTGGTGGCCAGGCTCCGAAGGCAATATCCGGCGGAAAAGGTGCTGCCGGCCCTCTACGGCTGCAACGGCCTGGTGGACGCGCTCACAGTGGAACAGGTGATCGCCTCATGTGACTGAATGCGCATAGAGTTTGAGCTAAGATGGTTCTCATGTTGGGACTGACTGGCTTGAGCGCGATCGCGCTGACACTGTATCTGGCCGCCGAGGCCTTTTCGATCGCCCATCTCAGGCGGGACAGGCAGAGCTACGCCACAGCCACGACCGTGCTCCTGTTGCTGGGCTTCCTGGTCCACTTCGCCGCCCTGGAAATCGGAGGCCGGGCCATCCACTCCGTGCCCTATCGGGATCTGCCCTCTTCGATGTCCCTCTTCGCCTGGATGATCGCCGCCTCCTACGGCATCCTTCTGGTGAGGCATCGCGAAGGCTCGACCGGTCCTTTCCTCATCCCCATCGCGATCTTTTTCCTTGTGGTCTCCCTGGTCACACATCCAGGAGCTGTCGTGATCAGCGATCCAAAGCGGTCGGGATCCCTGTTCGCCATGCACGTGACCTTGGCGATTTTTGGATATGCGGCGCTGACCCTGGCCTTCGTGCTGGCCCAACTTTATCTGATCCAGAACCAGCAATTGAGACGCCGCAAGCTTGGTCCGCTGTTCTCAAAATTACCGGCCCTGGATGTCTTGTCCCAACTGCAACGGACCTCCGTCATCATCGGGGTCTCCGCTCTGACCACCGCGACCGTGCTTGGCCTTATATGGGCCAGGCAGAACTGGGGAACCTATTGGGATCCCAAGGTGTTCTTCACGTTCCTGATCATCGGCCTGTACCTGGTCACCCTTTTTCCAGGACGCGCCGGGGGTGGCAAGAAGAACGCGATCCTGTCCATCGCGGGCTTCATCCTGCTGCTGTTTTCCTACTCGATCGTGAATCTCTTCATCAGCCAAGAGCACACGTTCCAATGAGCCATCCGGCAGAATCTCCGCTTGTCATGGTCGGCTGGGATTTCCATCAAACCCCCGTCGAGCTCAGGGAAAGACTCGCCTTTTCGCCAGAAATGGTGCGGGAGGCCCTTTCACTCATGCGGAAGGAGGGCCTGCTTTCCGAAGGCGTCATCATCTCCACCTGCAATCGAAGCGAGATCTATGGCGTCACCGGCGCCGCCATTGCCGGAGCTGATCCCCTCGAAGCCGTCACCGAATTCGTGGCGAATTACCACGGCATTCCGCGCACCGAAGTGAATGGTTCCGGGTATCGCTTTTCCGGCACGGATGCAGCACGGCACCTGCTCCGGGTCACCTCGGGTATGGAGTCCCTGGCCCTGGGGGAGCACCAGATCATAGGCCAGGTGCGGGAAGCCTTCAGGCTGGCTTCAAGCGCCGGGGCGACCCGTTCGGTGCTGCACCGGCTATTCCAAAAGGCCTTGGAAACGGGGAAGCGGGTCCGTTCCGAAACCGGCCTCAGTTCAAAGCCCATCTCGATTCCCGGCGTCGCCATGGAATTGTCGGAAAAGATTTACGAGAATCTCGCCCCTCGCAAATTCCTGATCCTGGGCGCCGGCGAAACCTCCTCGATCTTTTTCGATCTCCTGCTTGCCAGGGGCGCCACCCACATCGAAGTCACCAACCGCACCTTCACCCGCGCCGATGAACTCTGCCGGAGGGGCGGGAAGGCCGTGCCTTGGGAAGAACTCGACTCCCGCCTGGCCCACGCGGATATCGTGGTTTCCGCCACCTCCTCGACCACGCCCGTGATCTCCTATGAGGCCGCCAAGGCGGCTGTCGCCCAGCGCCGCGGGCAGCCTTTGTTCTTCTTGGACTTGGGCATCCCCCGCAATGTGGATCCCCACATCGCCGACCTCAACAATGCATTTCTTTATGCGGTGGATGACCTGCAGGAGATCGCGGAGCGCAATCGCCAGGAACGGGAAAAAGAACTCGGCCCGGCCCTGGAAATCCTGGAAGAAGAGCTCGAAGAATTCCTGACCTGGTTCGGGTCCTTGGCCGTGGTGCCCACGGTGGCATCCCTCCGCCAGAAATTTGAATCCATCCGCGAGGCGGATTTCGACCGCCACCTCGAAAAGATGACCCATATCGCCGAAGCGGACCGGGAGAAGATCCGCTTGATGGCCCAGGCCATGGTCAAATCACTGCTGCGGCGGCCCACGGAAGCCATCAAGGATGAACCGGACCCCGGCCGCCGTCTGGACCGCGCCGAAGCCGCGCGCCATCTTTTCGATCTGGACGTGAAACCCAAAGAGTGAAGACTCTTAGCTGGAAAGTTGGAGGTCTCGCTCTGATGGCAATCCTGGTCGTGGGCCTATGAGATTCCGCCTCCCGCAAGGGCCCGGTTTCATCCTGTTCCTCGTCGTTGTTTGCGCGCGCGTTCCCTTACTTGCCTTGGGTGATCCAAGCAAAAAGTGTGTGGCCTGCCACGCCCCGGCCAGCGCCTCGCAGAGTTCCCCCACGGCCCATAAACCCTTGCGGGAAGGTCATTGCCAGTGGTGCCACAAGTCCCATGGAGCCGCCAACACCAACATTCTTCATGCCGGGGGCGGCCGTGCGATGTGTGCGATCTGCCACAAGGCCGCTAAGCCGGCCGACGGAGAGAAGGAGAATCACCGCTTCCCTCAAAAAGGCGAGTGCAGCGTCTGCCATGCCTCCCACGACAGCGGCAGGAAGGCCCTCCTCCGGAAGGAACCCCAGGAACTCTGCCTCGACTGCCATGCGCCCATCAAGAATCGGCTGGCCCTTGCCCACCCGCACGCGGCCGCGGTGGAATCATGCCTCAATTGCCACAACCCCCATCCCTCGGCCTCGGACCACCTGCTGAAATCCAAGCCTGCGGACCTATGCGTGGCCTGCCATGAGGTCACCCCATTGTCGACTTCGCATGCAGGCATGAAACTGGATCCTGCATCTTGCGTCTCCTGCCACAACCCTCACGGCTCGAAGAGCAAAGGCATGTTGCGGGATGTGGAGCACAGCCCTTTCCAGGGCAATGGCTGCTCGAACTGCCATATGCCCGCGGTGGATGGCAAGGCCAGCCTCACCGACCAACCACCCGCCCTCTGCACCATGTGCCACGACGACAAGCCCGGCAAGGGGCACCTCCACCCGCCCGCCCAAGAAGGGCAATGCCTCAATTGCCACACGCCCCACGCGTCCGACACCAAGGGCCTGCTGTTGCTGCCCATTCCGAATCTTTGTGCCAGCTGCCACGAAAATCCAGGTGGAGCCTCCGTCCATCCCCCATTCCAGGCGGGCACCTGCCTGGAATGCCACAAACCCCATGATTCGGCGAACCCGAAATTGTTGACGCTTCCCACCGAAAAGCTGTGCCTTTCCTGCCATGAGGGAATGCTGAAGGGCAAGAACCAGCATGCGCCCGTATCCACCGGCGACTGCCTGGCCTGCCACGAAGCCCACGCCGGCAAAGCCGCCCCAGTTCTGAAGCAGGAGCCCTCTGCCCTCTGCCAAAGCTGCCACATGAATATCGCGAAAGGCGCGGTGCCCCATCCGCCCGTAAAAGAAGGGAAGTGCGCAGCCTGCCATACGCCCCACGCCTCGGAGGAACCCGCGCTGTTCAAAGGAAGCCAAGCGCAGGTCTGCGGCGAATGCCACAAGACGATCATCGATAGGAAACTCCTGCATGCGCCGCTCAAGAAAGGCCAATGCAGCGTGTGCCATGCGTCCCACGGTTCGGATAACGCAAAGCTGCTGAAGGAAGGCATCGAGACGCTCTGCCTGAGCTGCCACAAAGGAATGACTGACGGTGGCAACGTCCATAAACCCACGACGGGCAAGAACGCTTGCCTGGCTTGCCACGACCCCCACGGCAGCGACCAGCCGAAGCTGCTTAAAAAGGCCCAGCCTGATCTATGCTATGGCTGCCACGACCGCAAGGACGCCTTCCAGAAAGTGCACGCCCCGGTGGATTCCGGCGAATGCACCACCTGCCATAACCCCCACGCCAGCAAGGGTCGGGCCCTTCTCAAGAGCGCATCCATCCCGGAAATCTGCGCCTCCTGCCACGACCTTTCGGAGAAGGCGCTTGTAGGGAAACACCAGGGTATCGCCTTGGAAAAGGTTGATTGCGCGGGCTGCCACGATCCCCATACCTCCACCAAGAAGGCTCTGATCCTCGAAGGCGCGCATCCGCCTTTCACTGAAGGCTGCGATGCCTGCCACGCCGCCGCCAGCGCCAAGGGCGAACTCAATCTCACGGACAAGCCGCCTGCCCTATGCATCACCTGCCATGACACGTTGAAGCCCGCCGTATCGAGCGTGCAACACGCGCCCTTCAAGTCCGGCGAATGCCTGGCTTGCCACCGGCCCCACGCTTCAAGGAATGAAAAGCTGCTGCTCCAGCCCCAGAGCGCGGTGTGCATCGCCTGCCATGACAAACCGAAAACACCGAAGGACGGATGGGCTCATAAGCCCTACCTTGAGATGGCCTGCAGGCAGTGCCATGCCCCGCACTTCACGGAAACCAAGGCGCTGCTCCGCGCCAAGGGCGGCGAACTCTGCTTCACCTGCCACCAGGGCATCGCCGAAGCGGTCAAAACCAAGCATGCCCACGCGCCCGCCGCTGCCGGTGAGTGCATGAGCTGCCATGCGGCCCACGAGGGCAAGCACGCCAAGGGCCTCATCAGCCCCCCCGAGGAACTCTGCATCACCTGCCACGATGTAAAGGATCTCCAGGCGCCCCACAAGGGCTATCCGGTGGAAGCCAAGCAGTGCATCACCTGCCATGATCCCCCTGGTTCCAACAATGGCGGCATGCTCAAACACACTGCCCATCCGCCGGCCGCAGCAGGGAACTGTGCGGCTTGCCACCAAGCTTCAATCCCGGCGAGACCCTTCGAGCTGAAGGAATCGCCGCCAGGTCTCTGTTTCACATGCCACAAGACCGTAGAGGCCGCCGCGAAGAAAGCCTTCCCCCATCCGCCCGTGGCCCAAGGGGAATGCATGGCCTGCCACGCGCCCCACGCCTCGAACCTGCCCTCGCTCATGGCGGCCAATCCCAAAGAGATGTGCCTG
>JANYJQ010000047.1 GCA_025358435.1 Holophagaceae bacterium | reverse complement strand
GGATACCTGCCGCGCACCTCCGACAGGAACCGCTGGTTGATCTCGAACACGATCTCCAGATGGCGCGGCAGAAGGCTCCCGAACAAGGGCAGGCCCCATTTTTCGAGCGCCTCGGGCAGAAGGGTGTGGTTCGTGTACCCGAATGACTGGACGGTGATGTCCCAGGCTTCCTCCCAGCCTAGATCGTACTCGTCCACCAGGATCCGCATGAGTTCCAAAACCGCGAGCGAAGGATGCGTGTCGTTGAGCTGGACCGCGTATTTTTTATGGAAACGGCGAAGGTCCGGATCACGCTGCAGATAGATGCGGATCATGTCCCGCAGGGAGCACGCGACAAGGAGATACTGCTGCTCGAGCCGGAGTTGCCGGCCCCCAAGCGCGACGTCGTTGGGATAGAGCACTTTTGAAATCGTCTCGCTCCGCACCTTGTCTTCCACCGCGCGGTAGTAGTCGCCCGCATTGAACGCCTGGAAATCGAAGGATTCCGAAGCGACGGCATGCCAGAGCCGGACGAAATTCGCATTTTCGGTCCCGTAGCCAAGAACCGGCGTGTCGTAAGGCATCCCATTGACCACCCGCGCCGGTGTCCACTTGACGCGAAGGCGGCCGGCTTCGTCCGTATAGTGGTGTGTCGACCCGCCGAACCCCACGGGGTGAATGATTTGCGGACGCGGAATCTCCCAAGGATTGCCGTAGCGCAGCCATTTGTCGGCGATCTCGACCTGCTGTCCGTCCTCGATCTTCTGATCGAAGATGCCGTATTCGTAGCGGATCCCATACCCGATCGCCGGGATGTTCAAAGTCGCCAGGGAGTCCATGTAGCAGGCCGCGAGCCGGCCGAGCCCACCGTTGCCTAGCCCTGGTTCTTCTTCGTGCGCCAGCAATGCATCAAGCGATAGATTCAAGGGTTTGAGCGCTTCCCGCACCGCATCTTCGATCTGGAGGCACAGGATGTTGTTTCCCAGCTGGGGTCCAAGCAGAAACTCGGCCGACAGGTAGGCCACGGTGCGGCTGCCCCGCTCGAAGTACGTCCGCGCGGTGCGCGTCCAGCGGGCGAGCAGGCGGTCCCGCACGACGTACGCGAGCGCGAGATAGTGGTCATTGAGCGTGGCCACGTCCGGGAACTTGGCCTGCTGGTAGAACAGTTTTTCGATGAAGTCGCGGCGCAGCGAATCGGCATCGAGGGGAATGACCGCGTCGTCGAAACCAACTCGTAAGGAAAGGGGTGGGAGGCTTTCCATGGTTTCCTCTGCAATACGGAGACTTTGTCCGCCGAGTGTACGCCCGCCTTGGCAGCACTGGACCCATAAAAGACTGGCCGTGCGGGGAAGGCTTCCACGACGGGCCGGCAACCGGGGTATGGTGGGGTCGGCTCCAGTCCAAAAGGAGGAACCCATGCCCCGATGGTCGCTGCTTCTCGCCCTGCTCGCCACCAGTGCCGCCATGGCGCAGTCTGCGACTCCAAGGGTGAACGTGGATCTGCTCGTGAGCACGGCATGGCTCACTGACCATCTCAAGGACCCGAACCTCGTCCTGCTCCATGTGGCCGACACGTTCGCGGATTACAAGCGCGGGCATATACCTGGGGCGCGTTTCCTCGCCACGGGGAAATTCATCGACAACACTGGGACGCTGGGCGCAGAACTTCCCCCCTTGGATGCCCTCGCCAAAGCCTTTTCCGATTTGGGGCTCACGGAGAAGAGCCGGGTCGTCATCTACTCCACGGCTTGGATGCCCAATGCGGCAAGGGCTTTCTACACGCTGGATTATCTGGGCCAGGGGGACCGGGCGGCCCTGCTGGACGGCGGCATCGAGCAGTGGATCGCAGAGGACCGGCCCGTGACTGGAGCTGTGCCCACCTTCGTTCCCACGGCCTTCAGCCCCAAAACCAGGCCCGAAGTGCGAGCCTCCCTGGACGAGGTGCGGAAGGCGGTGGAAGCCCCGACCGGCACAACTACCTGCCAGGTTGTGGATTCCCGGCCTGCCCGGCGCTACCAGGCTGGCCACCTCGGTGGCGCGAATAATGTGTACTGGCAAGAGACGCTGGTGAGCGACGAGCACCCTACCTTCCTGCCGCCGGAAAAGCTGAAGGCTCTGTTGGCTTCCCGCGGGCTGGTACCAGGAAAAAAAGTGCTCACCTATTGCGAGGTGGGTTTGCAGGCCTCCCATGGTTATTTCCTTTTCAAGTACCTGGGCTATGACGCTGCGATGTATGACGGCTCCTTCCAGGAATGGAGCACCGGCAAACTTCCAGTGGTCACCGCGGACAAGAAATAGGGGTCCGTCAATGTCCAGTGCACCTTGCAAGGCCTGGATCCTGGGACTGGATTGCCTCCTGCAGGCATCCCGGCGGAGCGCGCGGGGCCTGCCCGCCCCTTCCCGGCGTTCGTGGCGAGCCACGCCTGCAACTTGGCCTCGGGCCGAAAAGAGGCCATGGAGAGTCCGCCCCGCGCCGATAGACTAGAGGATTCGCCCTGCCGCGATGTTCCTCCTGCCTGGTGGGGGTCCCGTCTGCGCGGCCGCCATGGAGCCCCATGATCTCGTTTTCCGATGTCAGCAAACAATACGGCAGGCAGGTGCTCTTCATCGACGCGTCCTTCCAGCTCAACGCCGGTGAAAAGGTCGGCCTGGTGGGACCCAACGGCGCCGGAAAATCCACGCTGTTCCGCATGATCATGGGCGAAGAGGTCGCCGACGATGGGACCGTGAGCCTGCCGAAAAAAATCTCCGTCGGTTATTTCCGCCAGGAAGTGGACGAGATGTCGGGCCGCCCCGTGCTGGACGAAGCCATTGCCGGCAGCGGCCGCTTGGGGGACCTGCACCACGAGTTGATGGACCTGCAGCACGGCATGGCCGATCCCGAACGCGGCGATGAATTGGAAGCGATTCTCGACCGCTTTGGCCACGTGCAGGAGGAATACCAGCACCTGGGGGGCTATGAGCTGGAAGCCAGGGCCCGCGCCTGCTTGCACGGCCTGGGCTTCGAGGACGAACAGATCGACGGCGACGTTGGCGCTCTATCAGGCGGATGGAAGATGCGCGTCTCCATGGCCAAGGTGCTGCTGGGGAAATTCGATGTGCTCCTGCTGGACGAGCCCACCAACCATCTGGATATCGAATCCATCATCTGGCTGGAGAGCTTCCTGAAGGGCCTGCCCTCCACGCTCTTGATGACCTCCCACGACAAGGATTTCATGAACCGCATCGTCACCAAGGTCATCGAGATCGATGGCGGCGAGATCATCACCTATTCGGGCAATTACGATTTCTACGTGGCCGAACGGGAGCAGCGCGAAGCCAACCAGGAGGCGGCGTACGCCCGGCAGCAGGCCAAGCTCGCCAAGGAGCAGCGCTTCATCGAACGCTTCTCCGCCCATGCAGCGAAAGCTGCGCAGGTGCAGAGCCGCGTGAAGGCCCTGGACAAGATCGAACGCATCGAGTTGCCGAAAAAACGCAAAGTCGGAAAGTGGGATTTCCGCATCCCGGCCCGTTCCGGGGACGACGTGGCCATGCTGTCTGGACTCTCGAAGCGCTACGGGAAACGGGTCCTCTACGACAGCTTCGATTTCCATGTGCGGCGCGGCGAGCGCTGGTGCGTCATGGGCAAGAACGGCACCGGCAAATCCACGCTGCTCAAGATGGTGGCGGGCGTCGTGGAACCGGATGCGGGCACCGTGCGCCTGGGCGCCAGCTTGAAGGTGGGTTATTTCTCCCAGCAGGCCCTGGACCTGCTCGACCCCGAACTCACGGTGCAGGAGCAGTTCCAGCAGGATTTCCCCATGGAGGGCATCGGCGTCATCCGCAATCTCCTGGGCGCTTTCCAGTTTTCCGGCGACGAAGTGGACAAGAAGATCCGCTCGCTTTCAGGCGGCGAAAAATCCCGGCTGGTGATGGCGCGCATGCTGTTCGACCCGCCCAATTTCCTGGTGCTGGACGAGCCCACGAACCACCTGGATCTCGCGACGAAGGAAATGCTCATCGAGGCCCTGAAGGATTTTGAAGGCACCATGCTCTTCGTCTCCCACGACCGCACCTTCCTGCGCGGCCTCGGCAGCCGCGTGCTGGAACTGGCCCCGGACGAGCATGAGGGCCCTCTGGCCTACCAGGGCTCCTACATCGAATACGTCGAGGCCACCGGCCGCGAGGCGCCGGGGGCGCACAGCTAGGGCGCCTAAACCGTCTCCACCAGTCTTCGTAGTTCCTTCCACAACCTGTTGTGGTGGGGAGCTTTCTTGCGCGCATTGACACTGGCCTTGGTCTGCCCTGTGCTTCTGGTCGGCCAAACTCCGACCCCTCCCCATCTGGAAATCCCACGCTTCGCCAAAGCGCCGTCCATGGCGCGCGACGCAGACCTTTCCACTTGGGAAGGAGCGTTGAAGATCAGCGATTTTGGAATGATCATGCCGGACGACAAAGGCCAGAACCGCTGGCCCACCCTGGCGCATCTCGCCTGGGGGCCGGATGCGTTCTACGTGGCCTTTGAATGCGCGGATCCAGAGCCATCCAAAGTGCGCGCGGCCCTCCACAAGCGCGATGATTTCAGCGCCGATCTGGATTTCGTGGGCGTGGACATCGATTCTTCCGGCAAGGGGCTGAGCACGCTGCGCCTGATGGCCACGCCCATGGGCGGGCAGTTCGACGCCATCGTGACGGATGCCTCGGGCGAAAACTATGCCTACGATTGCCTTTGGGATTCCGTGGGCGTCCGCACGCCCAACGGCTATGTGGTGAAGATCCGCGTGCCTTACAGCAGCCTGCGGCGGCGCCCTGGCGACTGGGGGCTGCGCTTCCTGCGCATCATGCCGCGGGAGCGCCGCTACGGCATCGCGTGGCCGAGAATGAGCAAAGATATCCAATGCGACATCTGCCAGATGGCGAAGGTTTCGGGTGCGCCCGTGGAGCGGCCCGGCTCCCCTTTCATGGTCATCCCTTTCGCCACCTTCACGCGCACCGAGACCACCGGGGCGGACAGTGCGGCGCCTGTGGATTCGCGCGCCCGGCTGGGCATGGACCTGCGCTATTCGGGCACCTCGGTGACCCTTGAAGGCACCTACCGCCCCGATTTCAATACGGCCGATGCCGATGTGGACCCCCTCCAGATCAACAGCCGCTTCCGGGTGCTCTATCCCGAGCGGCGGCCCTTCTTCCTGGAGGGCATGGAGCTGTTGGGCATCGCCGGCGCACAGCGCCAGTTCTTCAGCCGCGCCATCCAAAATCCGCTCTACGGCGTCAAAGCCTCGGGCCAGTCCTCCTGGGCCAGCTGGACCATTCTCAACGCCAAGGACCAGCAGGGCGGTCTGATCCTAGGCGCCAATGGCGCCGAGGGCATCGATATCCTACCCACGCGGGACACAGCCGCGGCCGCGCGGTTCCGCCTTGATGAGCGCGGCTCCGGCGTGTCGCTGGTGGGCACGGACAAACTGCTTTTGGGCGGGCCCAGTGGATCCGGCGGACAGAGCGGCGGCGTTTATTGGGATCAGTATCTGGGACCGCAGTTCCACTTCACGGGAAGCGGGGTGCGCTCCGTGGCCCGCCTGCCTCAAGCGGATGGAAGCGTGCTGGCTGAAGACGGCACGGCCACCTCGCTTCGCATGGACTGGAACACGCGGCACTGGTTCGCTTCAGTTTCCCAACAGGCCACGAGCCCAGGGCTGGTG
>JANYJQ010000201.1 GCA_025358435.1 Holophagaceae bacterium | reverse complement strand
GCCGCGGAAGATCTGTTCGGCCGTCATCATGGCGATCGGCACTTTGGCGGGATAGACCGCTACTTCAGGGAAGTTGCGTCCCACCAGCCAGATGAGCGGGACCAGCACCAGGTTCGAGAGGACACCGCCGGCGCATAGGATTATGGACGAGCGGAGGCCCATCACGTACCCGAGGCCCAGGATGAACGCCACGGCGTCGAACCTGAGCGCGAGTTTCGCTTTCTCGGCGGCAGCCTTCACCACGGGGACGAACTGGAAATCGATGGTTTCCTTCCAGACCTGGAACGTGGTGACGAAAAAGTCGTAGATGCCGGCGATGGCCGTGGATTGCAGCAACAGCTTGGCCTCTGATCCGCCCTTCTCGCCGGTTACCAGGACCTCGGTGATGGCGGTCGCTTCGGGATACGGGAATTTGCCGTGGGTCTCGCGGACGAAGTAGCGCCGGAGCGGAATGATGAACAGCACGCCGAGACACCCGCCCGCAAGGCAGATGAAGATCGTCTGCAGCGGATGTGGGTTCAACTGAAGGGTGTACAACGCGGGCAGTGTGAAGATCGCTCCCGCCACGACCGAGCCCGAGACCCCGCCGATGGCGGTGATAATCACGTTCTCGAGCAGCGTGGAACGTCTCGCGTAGATTCGCGCCAGGCCGATGGCCAGGATGGAAATCGGGATTGCCGCTTCCATCACCTGGCCGACCTTCAAACCCGAGTACGCCGATGCGACCGTGAACAGGACGCAGAGGAAGATGCCCCAGCCGAGGGAGCGCCGGGTCGTCTCCGGCGGCGCTTCGGCGGCGGGAACGATCGGCTGGTAGACCTGCCCCGGCGCCAGCTCCGTGTAGGCGTTTTCAGGCAGAGAAGTCGACGATGACTCAGGTGCGTCCATGCGGACTCCTATCGGGTTTGTGATTCCACACGGGCGGAAACTCCCAGGAAGTGTACCAGCGGCATTCCTGTCGGAGCCGGGGCTGCTACAGCCCTGGCCGTCCGTTTTTCGATGATGTGATCGCGGTTACATTCGTCAGCGCATCGGCCTACGACCTAAATAGCAAGGAGCAGGCTTGAAATTACGCTCCGGCTGCCTCGGACTGGGCCCAGGTCCACCCATCGCGGCACATGGTTTCCAGGTCGCGGGAGGCCTCCCAGCCCAGGATTTCCCTGGCCAGGGCCGGGTCCGCGTAGTAGATCGCGATGTCACCGGGGCGGCGGGGAGCGAAACGCCAGGGAATGGGGCGGCCCACGGCCTTCTCCATGGCCTGGATCATCTCGAGCACCGAGCAGCCTCGGCCCGTGCCCAGGTTGATGGGCACGGCGCCGTCCAGGCGGGGCAGGGCGTTCAGCGCCGCCACGTGGCCCTGGGCCAGATCCACCACGTGCAGGTAGTCGCGCACGCCGGTGCCGTCAGGGGTGGCGTAGTCCTGGCCGAACACCTCGAGGAAGGGGTGCTGGCCTGCGGCCACCTTCAACAGGTAGGGCATCAGGTTGTTGGGGATGCTTGCGGGATCCTCCCCAAGCAGGCCGGTGGGATGGGCGCCCACGGGGTTGAAGTACCGCAGCAACGCGATGTGCCAGCCGGGCTCGCTGAGGGCCAGATCGCGGCAAATGTCCTCGACCATGGTCTTGGACCGCCCGTAGGGATTGGCAGCCGAGCGGGGGAAATCCTCCCTGATGGGCACCTGGGCTGGGTCGCCGTATACAGTGGCGGAACTGGAAAAGACCAGGTTGCGGCACCCCGCGCCACGCATGGCCTCCAACAGGTTCAGAGTGCCGGCCACGTTGTGCTGATAGTAGGCCAGGGGCACCTGGGTGGATTCGCCCACGGCCTTCAGGCCGGCGAAGTGGAGCACGGCCGTGATGGGGTGATGCTGGAAAAGGGCTGCCAGGCAGGCGGCGTCATGCGCATCGCCTTCCACGAAGGTGAAGTCGCGCCCTGCCAAACGCCGCATGCGCTCCAGCACAGAGGGCTTTGAATTGGCGAAGTTGTCCAGCACCACCACGGCGTGGCCTGCGCCAAGAAGTTCCACCACCGTGTGGGAACCAATAAACCCGGCACCGCCGGTGACAAGGATGGGGGTTGGGGTTGGCATCAGGTCTCGCGATAAAGGGTTTCAGCATCCCGGAGGGCGGCTGGGGTTTGTCTGGTCGAAAGGGCGCGCGGGAACCCGTGCGATGGTCGTCTCTCTGAAAATCGTTCTGGATGACTACGGTACCAGCGCCCGCGATCAGGGCGATCGCATCGCATCCCTGAGTATCGCGGCGCGTCGACTTGTGCGAGTCTTCACACATTCAACGGACCCCTCAGGGAGCCTGGCATGACCTTCCGAATTGTTCGAAGCTGGCTCGCGTTGGCCCTGCTTGCGGTCGCCACGGCCTGCGCCCCGCTCATCACCCGGTTCGATCCCCAGGCTTACAATCAGGCCGTCTCCCTGAAGGTGGATGCCTTGCTCCTGATGGAGGATGCCACCGAACCCTACCCCCAGCACGAGGCCGAAGCCAAGGCCATGGCCGTGAGGTTGGACAAGGCCTTTGAATATGCCCAGGGCAAGGCAAAGAACACGCTCAGCGCACGCCAGTGGCAGATCCTTAAGGACCCCCAACACCACCTGCTGGGTGGCTTCATGGTTCGCTGGAAGAAGGAATCCACATTGGGCCGCACCTACATCGACGACAAGAAAGAGCAAGTGGGCCAGGCCTTCGATCAGATCATCGGCCTGGAAAGCGGCAAATTGAAACCGGCCGATCTGGCCGCCCCGGGAGCCTGACATGGCGAGCACCAAGGATTTTCTCGGCGCCCTGAAGCTCGGCCTGCAGGAGTTGGTGGCGGGTACCCTCAAGCCCTATTCCAAGCAGGCCTCAGCCGATGGTCAGGCCTTTCTGGACGCGCAGAAGGCGAACCTCCGGAAGTGGACCAGCCAGCTCGCCAGCGGCGACCTGAGCAAGGACGATTTCACCGATCTGGTGGAAGGTGTGAAGGATCTGGCCGAACTCGTGGCTCTGAAACAGGCCGGCCTCGCCGCTGTCAAACTGGATCAGTTTCGAACAGGCCTGGTGAACCTGGTGATCGACACCGCCTTCAAAATCTATCTGCCCTGAAACGCTCATCCGCCGACGATGCCCTGCATGAGCCGCCTGATTGCGCGGCCGGCGAGTTGGGAATACCGCGCTTCGCCAGTGAGGATCCGCGCCATGTGCGGGGCTGCGGCGGGGTGCTTCACGCCCACGCGGTAGGCCGTTTCCGGCGCACGGTGGAACAGGATGGCAAGGCGCCGCGCCCAGACCATTTCCGATCCGACCTCCCGCTTCACGAGCTCCGAATAGCGGGGCAGGGCGGCCATATCTCCACCCAACGCGGCATCCACGGCCTCGGCGGCCTTCACACCGGTGAACATGGCGGGCCGGATGCCTTCGGCGGTGAAGGGATCCACCACGCAGGCAGCTTCCCCCGCCAGCAGCGCCTGCTGCGCGTGCAGATCCTGGTCCCCGTCCCAGAGCAGCACGGGATGGGCTTCCACACTGCATTCGGACAGATCGAACCCGAACCGGCGCCCGTAGTCCGCCAGCACTTTGCGCAGATCCTGGTTCTGCCTGCCGCGAAAGATGCCGACACCGAAGGACCAGCCGTCGGCCTTGGGGAAATTCCAGGCGTAGCCGTTGATCACCGTGTCGAAATCCAGGTGGACGATGTCATCAGGTTCAGCGTGGGTGCGTATTTCGGCTTCGATGGCGCCGGCGACGCGGTGCTTGCGATGGGTGAAACCCAGCCATTTCGCAGCGGGCCCCTTGGCGCCGTCGGCGGCCAGAAGAAAGCGGCATTGAAGCGGACCTTCGGCCGTATCCACGGTCCAGATTCCATTCTGGAAATGCGCACCCAGCGCAGCACAGCCCTCGCGCAATTCCGCGCCCACGGCGACGGCCTGCTGCACCAGAAAGGCGTCAAAGGCGTCGCGCCGCACCATCCAGAGCGGTTCGACGGTTCCCATCTCCGCTTCCATGGGGTCTTCGCCGCGGAAGGTGTAGCGGACGCGAGTGGCTTTGGCATCGATCACCGGTGAAAAATCAAAATCGAACCAACCTGCGATTTCGGGGGACACGCCGCCACCGCATGGCTTCACGCGGGGCAGGCGGGCCTTCTCCAACACCAGCACCAAGCGGCCGCGTTTGGCCAGGTGATAGGACGCAGCGCCCCCGGCGGGTCCGGCGCCGATGATGATGCAATCGTGGATGAAAGGCATCGGGTCAGTGTGGCAGAGGGTCGGACCAGGATCGTCGACGGGCAGGCCTGTCGGCAGAACGTGGAGTGCTTGCGGTGCAGTAGCAGCCAGCGGCTGTTTAGTGCTTGCTCATAGAGGATCCAGGGTGTGCCTAGGCATCAGCTTGTAAACCTTGGCTACTTCAGCCCGTGCTCGGCTTTGAAGACCGCCCACTGGGCTTTCAGGCGGATGAAGGCCTCGACGTTTTCGCAGCGCAAAAAGGGGTTGGTCTCCCGCTCCCAGGCCAGGGTGGAACTGGGCCTGGCGCCGTAATCGTGGCCGGGCCAGATCGTAGTATGCGCGGGCCAGCCCCGGAGCAGGCGCTGAAGGCTGTCCCACTCGGTACGGGCATCCGCATCGCTGCCCGTGCCGCCCACCTTCCCCACGAACAGCAGATCCCCGGTGATCCCGGCGGCCATCTCCTCCACCAGGAAGGCCAGATGATCGTGGTAATGGCCGGGCACATGCCAAGAAAGCACGTGGTAACAGCCGAAGGGGATTCGCTCGCCGTCCTGCAGCACGCGGTCCACATGGCCCGGATGGCCGGGTCCGCCCAACACTGGAGCGCCGGTGAGCGCCTGCGCCGCGGCGTTGCCGTTGCTGTGGTCCGGGTGGCCATGGGTGTTCAGGATGTGGGTGACGCGCAATTTCTGGGCCTCGGCCCGCGCCACCATGGCTTCCGGATCGAAGGATGGATCGATGAGGAGGCCTTCTCCGGCTTCCCGGTCCCCCAGCAGGTAGCCGAAATTGCGGTCACCGCCCACGCGGATCTGCTCGAAGATGAAGCGCATGGAAGCTCCGGCCATCGGAAAGGGTTTGACGTTTGTCCAGGATAGGGAATTCATCCCAATTTGCATTCAAAGGATTGGGAACTGCAGATTCCACAGATTCAGGATGTGTGGAAGGACGTGTCTCGAATTTTATTGATCTTTAATCTGTGTGAATCAGTGGATTATTTTTACCTTCCCGGTTATCGGCTTGGCTCAGCCTAGGAAGCGACCAACCACAGATACCGCCCACGCCTTAGAAAATGCCATGAATCCACAGATTGCACCGATTCACACAGATTGATGAACGCGAGTGGCGGAGAAGCGATGATCGCGCCTGGCATGGAGCATGGGCCGCCCCGGCTTGGCCGGGGCCGCGCGACTTTCGTCGTGCGGGTTTTCAGGGCGGCGGCTTTTCCGCGCCAACAGCGCGAGGCCGCCGCCTCCCTGAAAACCGGTTCGCCCATGCGGAGTAAAAGGGAGATTGCTTCTCCTTCGTGGTCAGCGTCCATTAGCGGAATCTGTGTCATCTGTGGAATCTGTGGATCAGATTTTTGATCTTCATAAACCGCTGGCTGAGGGTTGCCCATAATCAGGTTTACCTTTTTGAACGCAACTTGAGTTCAGTGTATCGGCTTCATGGTCTGCGGGTCCCGCAGGGGAAGCCTGGCAAAGGGCAGCTTGGCGATATCCTTGATAGCCCCCGGGTGGTCCGGATCGCCACCTTCGATTTCGGCGGCGTTGCCCACGGCGAGGATCACCATCCGTTCCGGCTCCAGCAGTTTCCTGGCCAGGCGCTGAACGTCGGCGGGCGTCACCGCCTGGATCTTCTCCCGGTAGGTCACCCACCAGTCCTCGGGCCAGTCCGCCAGGGCCTCGGATGCGAAGCGGGCGGCGGTGGCGTTCTTCCCGGACCACTGGCTGGGGAAGGCTTCGATAAGGCCGTCCTTGATGACCTTCAGCTCGGCTTCGGGGATCGTCTCGTCCTTGAGTCGCTGCATTTCCGCGAGGGCGATGCGCAAAGTGTGGGCCGAGGAGCGGTTCTTGGTCTGCAGGCTGCCCCGCAGATCGCCCCGGAAATGAGCACCTTCTTCGAGGTTGGTGCGTACGCCGTAGGTGAGCCCCTCATCCGAGCGGATGCGCTTCATCAAGCGGCTGGTGAAGCTGCCGCCCAGGATGTGGTTCATCACTGCCGCGGCATGCCATTCGGGATCCGTGCGGCGCATGCCCGGAAATACCCACTCGACCACGGCCTGGGGCGCGGCCTTGTCCATCACGTAGATGCCAGGTTTCCTTGGGAAATCCGGAGTGGGCACCTTCGGGCTTACCTGGGCGTCCTTGCCGGGTTTCAATGCTCCCAACGTGGCATTCAGTTTTTCAAGCATGGCTTTCCGCTCGAATTTTCCCGACACGGAAACCACCAGGTTGCCCGGGTGGAGGATCCGGTCATGGAAAGCCTTTAAATCTTCCCGGGTGATGGCCTCCAGGCTCGCCTTGGTGCTGTCGGCGCGGCCCGCGAAATGGTTCTCACCGAACAATAGGAAAGGCATCTCGTACTGGGCGATGGAGGTCACCGAGTCGTTCCTGCGCTCCATGCCTTGGCGCGCCGAGCGCTTGGCCAGATCGAACCGGTCCTGGGCGAAGGCCGGTTCGGTGAGGGTTTGCATGAACAGCTCCAGCCCCTCGGCCAGATCCTTTTCCTGCACCATGAGGCTGAGGCTGCCGCCGGTCTCTCCGCAGCTGCTGGAGAGGGTGGCGGCCAGGGCTTCGAGGCGGTCCTCCAGCTTGGCGACCTCGGTCTTCTGAGTGCCGCCGCGGGCAAGCAGTCCTCCAAAGAAGCTGGCAAGGCCTTCCTTGCCCTTCGGGTCGAGGTAGCCCCCTCCCCGCCACTGCACCTGGATCCTCACCAGCGGCGCGCCGGTGGGATCGGGCGCGAGGAAGACGGGAATGCTGTTCTTCAGCTTGGCCTTGTACTCCTTCGCCCGGGGCACCTGGAAGTTGATCGGGGGGAAGCTGAGTTTTTCGGGGCGGTCGGCAATGGCCTGGGCCGGGGCGAAAGTGCACCCCAGGGCGAGCGCGAGGGCGATTCGGCTGATCATCACTTCACCTCCGTGGTCGGCTGCGGCGCCGGGCGTCTTCTCGGTCCGCCTTCGGGTGGCGCACCCTTTCTGGTGGTGATCAGGACGTTGCGGCTCTCCTTCACCAGGTACTGTCTGGCCACGCGCTGGACATCTTCTCTGGTCACCGCCTGGATCCGCTTGGGCTGTTCGAGGAAGTCCTTCCAGTCGCCGGACGAGACCGCCTGGGCCAGCGTTTCCCGGATGCCGACGTTGCTCTC
The DNA here is from genome assembly GCA_025358435.1 of Holophagaceae bacterium. Lineage (GTDB taxonomy): Bacteria > Acidobacteriota > Holophagae > Holophagales > Holophagaceae > JANXPB01. The sequence continues at coordinate 12,958 of JANYJQ010000201.1, read as the reverse complement.
CAGGCGGGTGTACTGCGCCACCTGTTGGGCGTTCTTGAAGCGGGCCAGTTCTTCGTCGGTGATGCCCTCCTTCACGATCTTCTCGAGCTCAGCGTAGAGCAGAGGCTCCAATTCCTCGGGCTTATGGCCGGGGGAAGGCGTGGCCCGCAGCGTGAACAAGCCGCCATATTTCTGCCCACGCGCCGAAGCTGAGGCGTTGGTGGCAGCTTTCTTGTCGAGCACAAGGGACTTGTTCAGGCGGCCGGTGGCGCGCATGCCGCCCCCGCCTCCTCCTCCGCGCCCGCCCATTCCTCCGCCCGCGCCGCTCAGGACACCGGCGAGGACCTGCAGGGCCGGTGCGTCCTTATGCACGCCGGGGACAGCCTTGAACTCCACCTGGATGGAAGGGCTGCTTTCGATCTCGGCCACCATGCGCTGTTCCGCGGGCTGGGGTGGCTCCAGGGTGGTCAGCTCAGGCACTCCCTTGGGGTTCGCCGGGACCCGGCTGAAGTACTTCTCAGCCATGGCATAAGCCTTCTCGGCATCGAAGTCGCCCACCAGGATGGCGGTGAGATTGTTGGGCGCGTAGTAGGTGGCGAAGAACTCGTTGGCCGCCTCGCGGGTGACGGTGGCGATGTCGCTGGGCCACCCGATCACCTGCCAGTGGTAGGGGCTGGCCATCCAGGTCATGGCTGTGAAAGCCTCGCCCACGAGACCGTCGGGCCGGGATTCCAGGGACTGGCGCCGCTCCTCCTGGATCACGTCCCGTTCGCTGTAGAACTCCCGGAAGACGGGATTGGCGATGCGGTCGGACTCCATCCACATCCAGAGCTCGAGCTTGTTGGAGGGCAGGCTGATGATGTAGAAAGTACGGTCCTGGCTGGTGCTGGCATTGAGTCCGGTGGAACCGGCCTCCTGGTAGATCTTCCAGATCTCGTCCTTGACGATCAGGCCGCGCTGCTCCTTCACCTCCGCATCGAACTGTTCCAGCAAGTGCTGGAGGCGGGGCGTGCGGACCTTCGGATCCATCATGTTCGTGATCTCTCCCCGGCGCTGCTGCTCGCGCAGGATGGCGTACTCCTTGCGCATCTCGGCCTGGGTGGCGTCCTGCTGCGCATTCAGCTCGGCGTCGCGTTTGGCATCCTTGGTGCCGATGGTTTTCGAGCCTTTGAACATCATGTGTTCGAAGAGGTGGGCCAGCCCAGTGATGCCAGGACGTTCGTTGGCGCTGCCCACGCGGGCCATCCAGCCCGCGGCGAAGGTGGGATCGTCATGCCGTTCCACCATCAGCAGCTTCATGCCGTTGGAAAGCGTTTTCTCGACGACTTGAACGTTCTGGGCCAGCAGCGGCGCCGCCGCGACAATCGCGATCGCCCCTCCACGAAGGGCCTTGAGGATATTCATGAAATCCCCCTGAAAAAAAGTTCTCCCAATCCTACCGTCAGGTGTGATGAATTACCTCGTGAAAAGATGCTAGGGTAGCCGTGCCCCGATCCAGGGGAATCGTGAGGTGCATCATGCGTTCCACCTGCTGCCTTGCCTCTCTGTTGGTGCTGCCCGGATTCGCCCAGACTCCGACCGAGGCCAATCCATTCTTCACGGAATGGAAAACACCTTTCGGCACGCCGCCCTTCGCCGAGATCAAGGAGGACCACTTCCTGCCCGCCTTCAGGTCGGGCATGGCCCGCCAGAAAGCCGCGATCAAGGCCATTGTCGAGTCCAAGGAAGCGCCAAACTTCGCCAACACCATCGAGGCCTATGACCGCTCGGGCGCTGCGCTGGAGCCCGTAGGCATGGTCTTTGGCGCCCTCTCCGGGGCGGAGACCAACCCGCGCCTGCAGGCCATCAACCGGGAACTGGCACCCCTGCAGGCGAAGCACCGGGACGACATCAGCCTGGACGAGAAGCTCTGGAGCCGGGTCAAGGTGGTGTGGGAAAACCGGGCCAAGGAAAAGCTCGATCCCGAGCAACTCCGCCTCCTGGAGAACCGCTTCAAATCCTTTGTGCGATCCGGCGCCAACCTGAGCGCCGAACAGAAAACCCGGATGCGGGCCGTGAACGAGGAACTCTCCAAACTGGGCGTGCAATTCGGCGATCTGCTGCTCAAGGCGACCAAGGATTACCGGATGGTGGTGGACAAGGCGGAGGACCTGAAGGGTCTGCCTGAAAATCAGAAAGCTGCTGCCGCCCAGGCCGCGAAAAAGGCCGGCCTCGAAGGCAAGTGGCTGTTCACCCTGGACGGCCCGAGCATCTGGCCCTTCCTGCAGTTCGCCGAGAACCGGAGCTTGCGGCAAGGGTTGCTGAGCGCCTACCTGGACCGCTGCCAGGCCGGAGAGACCGACACGAAGCCGACCGTAGCCCGCATCGCTGCGCTGCGCGTGGAAAAGGCGAAGCTCCTCGGCTATCCCACCTGGGCGGACTTCGTCCTTGAAGAGAACATGGCCAAGGATCCTGGGGGAGTCTACGGGCTGCTGAAGCCGGTGTGGAAAGGTGCCCTCGCCAAGGCCAAGGTGGAGCGCGAGGAGATCCGGGCCCTCATGGCCAAGGAGCTGCCGGGAGCGAAGCTGGAGTCATGGGACTGGCGCTTCTACCAGGACAAGGTGCGCGCCGCCAAGTACGACCTGGATGAGGAGGCTCTCAAGCCCTACTTCTCCTTGGACAAAGTCCGGGAGGGTGCTTTCCATGTGGCCACGCGACTGTACGGCATCACCTTCAGCGAGCGGAAGGACATCCCCGTCTACCATCCGGAGGTCCGCGTCTTCGAGGTCAAGGAGAAGGATGGCCGCCACCTCGGACTGCTCTACACCGACTACCACCCGCGCCCGGGCAAGCGCGGAGGCGCCTGGTGCGGCAGCCTGCGTCCGGCCCGCGAGGGCCACAAGATCACGCCGCTCACCACCAATGTCTGCAATTTCACACGGCCCTCCGGGGACCAGCCGGCCCTGCTCACCCCGGACGAGACCCGTACGCTTTTCCACGAATTCGGCCATGCCTTGAACAACCTGTTCTACATGGGCCAGTACCGTGGTGGCGGTCGCGCCCAGGACTATGTGGAACTGCCCAGCCAGATCATGGAGAACTGGGCCATGGAGCCCGAGGTGCTGAAGGACTATGCCCGGCACTACAAGACCGGCGAGTCGATCCCGGCAGTCCTGGCCGCCAAGATCAAGCAATCGCGGACCTTCGGCGAAGGGTTCGCCACCACCGAGTACATGGCCGCCGCCCTGCTGGACATGGACTGGCACACGCTGACCGAGCCGAAAGTGGTGGACGTCAACGCCTTCGAGAAGGCCAGCCTGGACAAGTGGGGCCTGATTCCGGAGATCCCTTCGCGGTACCGCACGCCCTTCTTCAACCACATCTTCGGGGGCGGCAGCGGCTACAGCGCGGGCTACTACAGCTACATCTGGAGCGCGGTGCTGGACAGCGACGCCTTCCTGGCCTTCAAGGAAAAGGGGAACCTCTTCGACCCGGCCACCTCTGCGGCCTTCCGAAAGCTGTTGGAGAAGGGCCAGACCGAGGAGCCCGCTGCCATCTACCGCGCCTTCCGGGGCCGCGATCCGAAAGTCGACGCCCTGCTGGAGAAGCGCGGGCTGAAATGACGTTCTGCGATTGGGGGTCCCAACACCTCCGATAGCCAGGTAGAAGGCTCGAAGCGACTAACCTCAATAGTTCGAGGAGAGCAGGTCGTGGATCATCAAGCATTGTTCGACAGCACCGAGATGATGGGGTGGATCCGCGAGATGGCGTCGTTCGGCGCCAGGCGCGCCGGCTCGCCGGCCGGGCTCGCCAACGAAGACTATCTCATCGGTAGACTCCAGGAGTTCGGCCTCGGCAACCTCCGCAAAGAGCCGATTCCGGTCGAGTATTATCAGCCCGGAAAATCCCTCGTCGAGATCGATACGGGCGCAGGCTTCAGGCCCTTCGACGCACAGTGGATCCCCTACTGCCGGTTCACGCCCGCTGAAGGGCTTGAATCGAAGCTGGTCTATGCCGACCCGGATGCCTTCCGCCATCCCGCCGACTGGACCGGCAAAGTGGTCGTCACGGATATAGGGTTTCCCCTTCTTGATGTCCAACTCATCGGCAAGTTCTCCATGGGTGAATACGACCCTGACGGCACCATCAAAGACATCAAACATCCGGCCACGTGGGTGCGGCTCGGCTGGCATCTCTACCGCAAAGCCTTCGAGTGGGGGGCCGTCGGCTTCATCGGCATCCTGAAGGACCAGCCCGGTGGCTCCTGCCGGATGTACGCGCCCTATGGGTTCAAGGAAAAAGACATCCTCGACAAGCCGCTCACCGGCTTCTGGGTGGGCCGTGGCGATGGTCCCGAACTCCGCAAGCTTGCCAGGAGCGGCGCGAAGGTCCGCTTGACCCTAACGGGCGAACGCAAGCCCTCCGTGACCCATAATCTAGTCGGTGAAATACCTGGAGAGACCGACGAGTGCATCGTCCTGCACTGCCACCATGATTCCCCCTTTGTCTCGCCGGTCGAGGACGCCTCGGGCTGCTCGGTCATCCTCGCCCTGGCGAGGCATTTCGCGAGCGGCAAGAAGCCGCGCCGGAAGGTCATCGTCCTCTTCACCGCGGGCCATTTCTACGGTTCCATAGGCACCCGCACATTCATCGAGGACCATGCCGGCGATGTCGTGCCCAAGGTCGCCCTGGAGATCACCGTCGAGCATGTCGCCAAGGAAGCGGTCGAAAACGAAGCCGGCGAGCTGGCCGAAAGCGGTCTCGCCGAAGGCACAGGCGTATTCCTGCCGTTCAACCAGGCCATGGTCGATGCGGTCCTGGCCAATCTCGAAGACAACGGTGTCGACCGCGCCTTTCTGCTTCCGCCCGAAGGTCCGTTGGGCGCCTACCCTCCGACCGATGGCGGCGATTGGTATGCGGCAGGGGTTCCGTTGGTGAACTTCATCTCGAATCCCGTGTACCTGCTGAACGCGGAGGACGATTTCCATTGGGTCATGGAGAGCCGGTTGCCAAAAATCGCGGGCGCCGTCGCGGGCATCGTCGAGGCCACCGGGCGGATTTCAAAGGCCGGGATCGCCGCGGTCGATTTCAAGTCCTATAAGCTCAAAATGAAACTCATCAAACATCTCGTCTCGATGAAGACGACCAGATTCGGGACAAGGCCGGTCTATTGAGCTTTGGTGTTCGATGGAAGGGGCGATTTCCTATAGCGACACGCTGATGGCGAGCGCGATGCCAGGATGGCGCCGGTTGTGGAGGTAGTAGCCGTCGTTGTAGTCGATGTACACGTCATCGTTGGCGTACCAGCTATCGGACCAGAATTCAGGCCAGGGATCCACCATCAGGAACCAGTAATTCCCGTAGCGAAAGCGCGGATAGCCCAGGTGGATCATCGGCCGGGTGCGGATGCGGAACCAGCGTTCGGGGCCGTAATGGAGGCGGAACTGGGAATCGGGGATGATGTAGCCGCCGTAGCCGCCGCGATGGGCCCATGAGCGGTGTTCCGATTCCCAGGTGCGGGCGCGGTGTTCCCTCCAGGTCGAATGGGCTCCCCAGGCGCCCTCGTTCCGCCAGCCACGGTTGCGCTCCCAGGTCTGGGCCTGGCCCCTGCTTCTGAAAGGAGACGCATTCAGGTTGCCGTGGTTCTGGGAATTCCCCCGGGGCTGGGCATAGGGCTGGGGCCTCCCTGGCAGCCGTGATTCGCGGCGCTGTTCCTGTGGTCCCCGGTTGTCTCCGCGCCGTTCCAGGCGCTCGTCCCGGGGTGCCGGACGGGCCTCCCGCCTCTCCTGATGCGCCTCCTGGCGTTCAGGGCGGGCTTCCCGCCTGTCCTGACGCGCCTCCTGATGTTCAGGGCGGCCTTCCCGCCTTTCCTGCGGGTCCACATTTTCAAACCGGGCAGCAGCCGGGGCAGGGGATTGAAGCCCCACTGCCAGAGCCAGGAGGAGGGTGCTTTGACGAAGGATGGGACGGAGAATCATGACAGCCTCCATAGGTGAACGGATGAGTGTGAACCAGCATAGGGTCGGCATCTCTTCCGTGCCAAGCCGAAGGGGAAATCCGGGTTGCCGGGATTCGGGATTCCATTTCCAGTCCCGGTCCGGTCGCATCCCCGACGCAGCCTGCAATGAATTGACCGCTCCTTGAAACGGATCAGAAATGGTTGAAGTTGCAAGGCGTCTCTGGTTCTATACTCGGCGCAGATCCTGGAGACAAATCCCATGGCCACACAGTGGTACTACGCCCAGAACGGTCAACAGTGCGGCCCGGTTCCCGGGGAGCAGTTGCGCAACATGCTCTCGACCGGTGCCCTCCGGTCTTCAGATCTGGTGTGGTCCGACGGCCTTCCAGCATGGACCCCCGCAGGCCAAGTTCCTGCCCTGATGCCCGCCCAGGCCCCGAGACCGCCAGCTCCCGCGCCTGTCTTTACCCCACCGCCAGCGCCCCCACCGGCCCGCGCTTTTGCGGCCCCGGCCCCGTTCCAGCCGCCGCAACAATCTCAGCCTCAACAACCCCAGCCATGGGCGGTCGTCCAGCCCCACGCCCCCGCCTATGGGCAACCCGGCGAAGTGGCGGAAGAGGTGGTTGCCATCCTCCGCAGCACCAAGCCATGGGTGCGTTTTCTGTCGGTGCTCGGCTTTCTTGGTCTTGGACTCCTGGTGCTGGGATGCCTGGCGATCCTGGTCATTCCCATGGGTCCCATGGGGTCCATGCCCATTGGGCCCCGGATCGGCGCCTCGTTCGCCTATCTCCTGATGGGGCTCGTGCAGTTCCCGGCGGTTCTGTTCCTCAGCCGTTATGCGAGCCGGATTTCGCGCCTTGCAGGCACCAACGCCCCCATCGATCTGGAAGACGCCCTCCGCGCGCAGAAGTCCTTCTGGAAGTATCTGGGCATCCTTACGCTGGTGATGATGATTCTGTACCTCCTCATCATTGTGGGCGTGCTCATCTTCGCCGGAGCCAGCCTCTTCGGCCGCTAGCCGGGGCCATCCCATCGTTCCGCATCCTGCCATCCTGGAACGATGAGCGACCTGGACTACGATCTGGATTCAGCCTTCGACCCTAACTCTTTCCGGAGTCTGGGCCGTAGCGTGGTGGATCTCCTGGCGGAGCACATGGCCGTCGCTGCCCGCCGTGAAGGTCCCGTGCTGCCGAATTTCACACCGGCGGAATCCCTGGAACGCTGGCCCGCGGATTTCCCGGCCCGGGGCGGAGCGGATCCGATGACGCTGCTGGCCCAGGTGGTGGCGGACAGCAATCATCTGCACCATCCGCGTTATGTCGGCCATCAGGTGACCTCGCCTTTACCGTGGAGCGCCTTGCTGGATTTCGTCGGCGCCTTTTTGAACAATGGCAGCGCGGTCTACGAAATGGGACCGGTGGCTACGGCCATGGAGCGCAGTGTCGTGCGCTGGTTCGCGGGCCGCATCGGATTCGAGCCACACGTGGCGGATGGCGTGCTCACCCATGGCGGCAGCGCGGGCAACCTCACGGCGCTGCTGGCGGCGCGTCAGCACGCGGCCTCGTGCGATGTCTGGGAAGAAGGCCTGGCGCCTGCAGGAGCTTTATGTCTGATCGCTTCGGACCAGACCCATTACTCGGTGCGCCGCAGCGCCCAGATCATGGGCCTGGGAGGGCGCAGCGTCGTCTCCGTGCCCACGGACGCCCGCTATCGGATGCGCCCTGATGCCTTGGCGGCCACGTTGCGCAATGCGAAAGCGGAGGGCTCCACGGTGGTGGCCGTCGTGGCCAGCGCGGGGTCCACGGCCACGGGCGCCATCGATCCCCTCGACGCCATCGCCGATACCTGCGCGGAGTTCGGCGTGTGGCTGCACGTGGATGGCGCCCACGGCGGCGGGGCGGTGGTTTCGGATCGCCTGCGGACGGCGCTGCGCGGCATCGAACGGGCGGATTCTGTGGTGATTGATGCCCATAAGATGCTGCTGGCGCCCGCACTCGCGACACTGGTCGTCTTCCGGGATGGGCGCCGTTCCTTCGAAACCTTCAGCCAGCAGGCGGCCTACATCTTCGGCGGCCAGGACCCCACGGAAACCTGGTACGACCTGGCCCAGCGCACTCTCGAATGCACCAAACGGATGCTCGGCCTTCAGGTCTACGCTTCCCTGAAGGTGCTCGGCACCGACTTCTTCGCGGCCTACGTGGAACGCATGTACGATCTGGGCCGCGCCTTCGGCGAACTCGTCGCGCAGCGTTCCCATTGGGAATTGGCCACCGAGCCCGAAGGCAACATCGTCTGCTTCCGCTACGCCCCGCCACATGTCGCCGACGCCAATGAATTCCAGGCCCGCGCCCGCGAAGCCATCGTCCGCGAAGGCTCCTTCTACCTCGTGAAAACCTTGCTGCGCGGCAAAACCTACCTGCGCTGCACCCTGATCAATCCGCGCACCGAATTGTCCGATCTCCAAGCGCTGCTGCAGCGCGTGGAGGCTGAGGGCTGATAGTGGGTTGCTTTTAAAAATGAATGATTTCACCGCCAAGACGCCAAGAGCGCCAAGAAAATTAAACACAACCACTCTTAAATCAGAGCCTGAAATCGCTTTACGGGGCGCATTGCGCCTGCGGGCTTTCAGCCCGCGAATTCAGGTGGCCCGGCGCGGATCACACTCAAGCGTGAGGCCGACGCCGGGCCACCTGAATTCCATCCGCGAAGCTGGCACATGATGAATTCTGTTCTCTGTATTGGCCGAGTTGATACTCGATACCACAGGACTCTTGGCGTTCTTGGCGTCTTGGCGGTGAGGCGTTTTCAACACCTCAGAATGCGGCTTGGCATGAGCCCTATTCCGCCCAATAATTCCGTAAGAACATGCCCAGTGCTTGGACGCCAAGAGGCCAGTCCAGCATCCAGCGATTGCCTGATTGCGGCGCCATTGCGCTTCTGCCAGCCTTCTGGGATGCGCGCCCTCACAGCTTTCCTCTTACCCGCTTTGCTCTGCGGTCAGGTCCCGGCCTGGATCCGCCAGGAGGCTTCCAAGCTCCAGCCCCAGGTGGTGGAATGGCGGCGGGACTTCCACGCCCATCCCGAGCTGAGCAATCGCGAAGTCCGCACCGGGGCCAAGGTCGACGAGATCCTGAAAGGCTTCGGCATCGAGACACGGCGGATCGCGGGCCACGGCGTGGTCGGCGTGCTCAAGGGCGCGCTGCCCGGACCCGTGGTGGCCCTGCGGGAGGACATGGACGCGCTGCCCATCCAGGAGGCGGTGGACGTGCCCTGGAAGTCCACGAATCCTGGCGTGATGCATGCCTGCGGCCACGACGCCCACAGCGCCATGCTCCTGGGCGCCGCGAAGCTGCTGGCCGCGCACCAGGCCGAGCTGAAGGGTACGGTGGTGTTCCTCTTCCAGCCCGCCGAGGAAGGCTGCCTGAACACGAGGAGGGCGGCGCTCTGCGCATGATCGCCGAAGGCGCGCTGGAGCACCCGAAGGTCGAAGCCATCTTCGGCATGCACCAGATTCCCGAAGATCCAATCGGAACCTTGGGTTGGCGCTCGGGCCCCGTGATGGCCGGCAGCGACACCTGGCATCTCACCCTCCACGGCGTCATGAGCCACGGCGCGGCGCCCCACCGGGGGAACGACACGATCCTGATGGCGGCGGAGGCCATCCAGGCACTGCAGGCCATCCGCAGCCGGCGCATCGACCCCGTGAAGCCTTTTGTTCTCACCGTGGGCACCATCCACGGCGGCAACCGCCACAACATCATCGCGGACAAAGTCGAATTGTCCGGCACCATGCGGACCTTCGAACCCGCCGTGCGCGAACGGGCCATCGCCTTGATCCACGAGACCTTGAAGGGCGTCTGTGCCATCCACGGCGGGAGCTATGAATTCACCCTCCATGTCGACGCCAATCCGCCCGTGGACAATGATCCGCGACTGGCGGCGGCGGTCCGCCCGTTGCTGGCGAACCTGGGGAAAGTGATCGATCACGACCCCATCATGGGCGCCGAGGACTTCGCCCACTATCAGCGGAAAATCCCCGGCTTCTTTCTGTTCCTGGGCACTGGCAACCCCGCCAAGGGCAGCGTCAGCGGCAACCACACCCCCACCATGAACCTGGATGAAGACGCCCTGCAGACCGGCGTCGCCGCATTGGTGACCATGGCCTGGGGACATGCGGACATCCGCCCTTGATGCCGAGTTAAAGATCAGGATTTTATTGGCTGATAATGGACGGCGATCAGCCGGAAAGCAAGGCAGCCGCTTCCTCAAGGAACACCTTCGCCGCCCCGTGGTATCTGGCCTTCCGCGCCCGGAGATCATTGACCAGTTCCAGGCCGGTCTTGGCGCAGGGGGGGAAGTCGATGCCGGTGCTGCCCAGCGGCGTGGTGCGTTGGCCGATGCGGACCACCTGCGCGGCCCAGGTCAGCCCGCCGCCAAAGCCAGGCAGCAGCAGCAGCGCGCCCGGCTTGACCCGGCCCTCCTCGATGGCCTCCACCAGCGCCACCGCGATGGTGGCCGCGGACATGTTGCCGTAACGATGGATGTTCACGAACACCTTGTCCGGGTCCACACCCAGGCGCTTGCCCACCGCGTCGATGATCCGCAGGTTGGCCTGGTGGGGGATCACCAGATCGATGTCGGCGATGGTCTTGCCCAGTTTGGCCATGGCCTCGGTGCTTGCCTGGACCATGCCATGCACGGCGCGCTTGAAGATTTCCTGGCCGTCGAAATTCCAGCTGGTGTAGCCGTTGGGAATGCCCGTATTCGCGTAGCGCTGGCCGACTCCGCGCACATCCAGGATGTCCCGGGCGTCGGCATAACAGCCAAGACGCTCGGCCAGCACGCCTTCTTCATTTTCAGTGGCCTGCAACACCACCGCGGCGCAGCCGTCGCCGAACAGCACGGCGACATTGCGGTTGTCCCAGTCCATGCAGCGGCTGACCATCTCGGCGCCGATCACCAGCGCGGTTTTCATGACGCCCGAGCGGATCAGGGCGGTGGCGGTCGACAGCGCATAGGAAAAGCCGGTGCAGGCCGTGTTCACATCCATCGCCGCGGCATTGGTCGTGCCCAGGCGCCGTGACACCGCCGAGGCCATGTTCGGGCAGATCTCGTCCGGTAGCGAACAGCCCAGGATCACCAGCTCGATCTGGTCCGCCGCGATGCCCGCGCAGGCCAAAGCCCGCGCGCCTGCCACCTCGGCCATTTCCGCCACCGACACGTGGGTGATGCGGCGCTCCTTCATCCCGGTCCGGCTGACGATCCATTCCTCGTCGGTGTCGATGAACGTTGCAATATCAGCGTTGCTCAGCACCGCGGGCGGCATCCCCTTGCCCCACCCGATAATCGCCGCATGATTCATCCGGTTCTCCGCAACTGCGTGGCAAGAAGACTGTGGCTTTACCAAATCGTTCAGAAATGTCTGGCTGGGAGCTTAGGACGAGAATCAAGGACCCACCCATCATAAGGGTTTCCGCAATAGTCCCTTGAGACCTCGAAGGGTCCAAAATACCTCAATATGTTAGGCAAGTATTTATGATTCAGGTTAATGGGCTAATTTGGCCTAAAAGTACGAATTTGGATCGATATTTACCTGGTAATTTCATTGAGTTCAAAGTCATTCAGTCATTGAAATAGAATTCATATATTTAGATGTCTAAACACTCTTGGTGTTTCTTAACATCTTTTAACATATTAATTAACCGAGCCAAAGCTACGATTTATTTATACAGACGATGACAGGATTTCCTGGGGCTGATTGCCGGGAATTTCTTCCTTGTCGATTGAATCGGGTCGCAGGGCCCACTTCTGCATCGGATCTTGCATGAGCGCTCGTGGATTTCGCGGCACCGTTGCCCTGGCTCTCGGGTTGCTCATGTCCACGATTCCGTGCATGGGGGTAGGGGCGCGGCGGAACACGAATCCGATTCCGGCCTCACCGGCGGCCCGTGTGGCCACCCACGCGACCAGCTTGTCGAGCGCCAGTCCACTTCGTTCAGGGGCCTTGGCTTCGGGGGAATTGCATCTGGTGGGGCTCCGCCTGGTGGCTCCGGGTTCCCGCATCGATGTGCCCCAAGACGCGCCGTTCACCGTTCCTGTCGCGTTGTACCTGGGAAACAGAGTTGCCACGGCGGCTGAAATCAGCCAGATGGTGCCCTCCGGTGCGCGATTGGTGGGCACTTTATCGGGGCCATCCGTCAGCACCCAAACCCTCACGGGCGTGCTGAGTTCAGGCCTGAACATTCCAGGCCTGTCTGGCGCCGGTGATTACACGCTCTCTGACATCCGGCTGATGAATGGCAGCACGACGATCCTGCAAGCGGAACCCGCCACCGTAGCGATCCGCTGCCTGGGGGAAGTGATCATCACCAGCGCGATCGTTGCACCGCTCACCATGGATGAGATCCGCGCCGCAGGCATCCAACTGGGCCAAGGGAATTACGAGGGCAAGCGGTTCACGCTGGGTCTCTCGGTCGGCGGCCAAACGGTCAACCTGAACCTAGCGGTGGCGATACCCACCTACAACGGTTTGGAGAACCCCAACTCTGAAAACCCCCTGGTGCGCCTGGAACTGGATGCCAAGGACGCGCACCTGGCCGGAGATCTTTCGGTGTCGGTGGTAGATATTCTTCCGGACACTGCATTGACCCTCGCGCGGCCCGAAGTCGCCCACATCCTCCAGCACAGTTTCAAGGGGCTGGTGGTCATCCCGGGGAGCATCGGCTACCTGCACCAGTTCTTCAAAGTGAATCTGCTGGTTCTAAATGTGCTGCCCGATGGATCGCCCTACATTCTGAACAACCTCCACGCCGTGGTGTCCTTACCGACCGGGAAGGACGGCATCACAGGCACTGCCGACGATCCCATCCGCATCGTCGCGAGCCAGGGTGAAACCGCCGATCCCACCAAGGCCATCCTGGGACCAGGAACCAGTGGCCAGCCGGGAAGTGGCGGTCCCATCCTTCACGGAAGCGAGACGGGCAGCGCGGTCTGGTTCATGGAAGGCGTCAAGGAGGGCAGCCATCGCCTTGATTTCCGGAT
>JANYJQ010000196.1 GCA_025358435.1 Holophagaceae bacterium | reverse complement strand
TTGGCTGGCGGTTCATTTCCGGCCTTGATTGGGATCCCGTGCAGGATTCTTTCGGCGCCTTGCCCTATATCTTTGGCACCGTTGTTTCTTCGCTGCTAGCCCTGGTGCTGGCCGTCCCGGTGGCGCTCGGCATCGCCATCTATCTGGCTGAACTGGCTCCGACCTGGCTGCGCCGCCCTCTTGGTTTCGTGGTGGAACTGCTGGCGGCCATTCCCAGCGTGATCTACGGCCTGTGGGGCGTCTTTGTCCTGTCGCCTTGGCTGCGTGATTCAATCCAGCCCTTTTTCGCCAAAGCCTTTGGCTGGACCCCTTTCTTCGCCGGAACGCCGCGTGGTTTTGGCATGATGGCGGGGGTTCTTATCCTGGCGATCATGATTCTGCCCACCATCGCCTCGGTGAGCCGCGATGTGTTAGAGGCGGTGCCCGATTCAATTCGGGAAGGTGCCTTGGCCCTTGGCACCACCCGCTGGGAAATGGTCAGGAAAGCGGTGTTGCCCTGCGCCAAATCGGGTGTGGTGGGGGCCGTGATCCTGGGGCTAGGCCGCGCCCTGGGCGAAACCATGGCGGTGACCATGGTCATTGGGAATCGGGCGGATATCAGCTTCTCCCTGTTCAGCCCTTCGCACACCTTGGCCAGCGTGCTTGCCAATGAATATGCGGAAGCCTCAGGCGATATCTACCACGCGTCCCTGATGGAAATCGCGCTGATCCTCTTTGGCGTCACGGTGCTACTGAATATCCTGGCGCGGCTCCTCATTTGGCGCGTGGGCCGCATACCTTCCGGCGCTGGGAGGGCCTAGCCATGGAAAACTTCCGGTGGCGAAAAAACAAGGACATCCTGGCCCGGTGGCTATGCCTGGGCATGGTGCTTTTGGCCATTGTGCCTCTGGCCAGCGTGCTGTTTGATCTGACCATCAAGGGCTTCGGCGGTCTCAATTGGGCTTTCTTCACCGAGATGCCAAAACCAGTGGGAGAAAGCGGTGGCGGCATGGCCAACGCGTTTGCGGGTTCCGCCATTCTGGTGGGCCTCTCCTGTGCCTTTGGCATACCGGTGGGCGTGCTCGGCGGCGTGTATCTTGCCGAATTTGGGCAAAACGCCCTTGGTAAATCCGTGCGCTTTGCGGCGGATGTCATGTCGGGCGTGCCTTCCATCACCGTGGGCATCTTTGTCTATACGATCATCGTGCTTTCCATGCGGCGGTTCTCGGCCATCGCAGGTGGCGTGGCTCTGGCCATCCTCATGCTGCCCACGGTCATGCGAACTACCGAAGAGCTGCTGAGGCTCGTGCCGGACACCCTGCGTGAGGCCGGGCTTGCCCTGGGCATCCCCAAGTGGCGCGTGATTCTCGGGGTGGTGCTGCGAACGGGCGCTCCCGGCATTGCCACGGGCATCATGCTGGCGGTAGCTCGGGCAGCCGGTGAAACCGCGCCGCTTCTTTTTACTGCGTTCGGAAGCAATTTTTTGGCCTTGAAGCTGGATCAACCGGTGGGTTCCCTGCCCGTGCAGATTTATACCTACGCTGTTTCCCCCTACGAGGAATGGCATCGACAGGCCTGGGCAGCGGCCCTGTCCCTGGTCCTGCTGGTGCTCATCCTCAATATCCTGGCCCGGGTGCTGACGCGGCAACCCGGAAAGCAGGGGCGATGAAATGCTGACCCTTCTTGAGACCTCGACCATGGAAGAACGCCCCATGACCCAACCCCCAACCTTTGCCGCTCCGGTGGTCCGCTCCGAACCCTCTGCCGCCAACATCGCCTCTTCGGTGAAGATGCAAACAGAAGCTCTCTGCGCCTGGTTTGGGAAGAACAAGGTCCTCAAAGAAATTTCGCTGCCCATTCTGGAAAAGCGCGTCACTGCTCTGATCGGCCCCTCGGGTTGCGGCAAGTCAACCTTCATTCGGTGCCTCAACCGCCTGCACGAGGTGATTCCCGGCGCCAAGATGGATGGTCGGGTGTTGCTGGACAACGAGGATGTCTATGTCCGTGGCATGGATCCGGTGGGATTGCGGCGC
>JANYJQ010000101.1 GCA_025358435.1 Holophagaceae bacterium | reverse complement strand
CAGGCCAGCACCATGAACGGGTTCCAGTTCAAGCTGGGGGGCAAGCCCGTCACCGCCAACGCGATCGACGACGTGCTCATCAAGAGCAAGGATCTGGAAGCCCGCAAACAGGCCTGGGAAGCCAGCAAGGAGATCGGTGTGCCGCTCAAGCCGGGCCTCGTGAAGCTCCGCGACCTGCGCAATGGCGTGGCCAAGGAATTGGGTTACAGCGATTATTTCAGCCTGCAGGTGGCCAAGTACGGCATGACCACCGAGGAGATGCTCAAGCTCTGCCGCAGCAGCCGGAAAGACTTGCTGCCGCTCTATCTCCAGCTGCACACCTGGGTGAAGTACGAGTTGGCGAAAAAGTATGGCCAGCCGGTGCCCAAAGCCATTCCGGCCCATTGGATCAACAACCGCTGGAGCCAGGAATGGACGGGCTTTGTGGACGCCGTGGACTTCGATCCCTACTTTGTCGGCCGCAAGCCGGAATGGATCACCCATACCGCCGAAGACTTCTATGTGGGGCTCGGATTCCAGAAGCTGCCCAAGACCTTCTGGGAGAAGTCGGACCTTTTTCCCGTGAAGGCTGGTGATCCCCGCAAGAAGAACCAGCATGCGAGCTGCTGGCATCTCGATCTCGAGAATGACATCCGCAGCCTGCAAAGCATCGAACCCAACTTCGAGTGGTTCCAGACCGCCCATCACGAACTGGGCCACGGCTACTACTTCATGAGCTACACCAACCCGAAAGTGCCGCCCTTGCTGCGGGATGGCGCAGCGCCTTTCTTCCATGAGGGCATCGGCGAGCTCATCGCCTTCGCCGCACGACAAGTGCCCTACATGAAGGAGACCGGAGTCCTTCCCAAGAATTACAAATCCGACGAAATGAAAATCCTCCTGAACGACGCGCTGGAAACCGCCATCCCCTTCATGTTCTGGGCCTGCGGCACCATGCCCGAATGGGAGGCGGAGTTCTACGCCAAGGGCATGCCCGAAGACAAGATGAACAGCGAGTGGTGGCGCATCGTCGGCCAGCTCCAGGGCGTGAAGCCGCCCACGGTCCGCGGCGAGGAATGGTGCGATGCCGCCACCAAGACCCACATCAATGACAATCCCGCCTACTACTACAGCTACGGCCTGGCCACGGTCTTCAAGTTCCAAATGCACGACCACATCGCGCGGACGATCCTCCACCAGGATCCGCGCAGCTGCAATTACGCCGGACGCAAGGATGTCGGCACCTTCCTGAAGGGTGTGCTTGAAAGGGGCGCCACCGAGGACTGGCGCAAGGTGCTGAAGGAAGCCACCGGCGAGAATCTGAGCACCCGCGCCATGGTGGACTACTTCAAGCCGCTGCAAACGTGGCTAGAAGAACAGAACAGGGGTCGTCAGGTGGGTTGGAATTGAAGGCCTACAACAGCCACCGGAACTGATAGGCGAATTGTTCATACGCGCGGCGCCACCATGGGCGCTGCGCCCATGCCTGGATCTGGATCTCCACGCTCCCGGTCCGGTAGCTTTCGAAGATGCGCCGCAACTCCGCCGCCACACCCGGATGATGGATGGCCAGGTTCAATTCCAGGTTCAGGCGAAAACTTCTGGGATCCAAATTGCCACTGCCGATCAGGGCCAGACCACCATCAAACACCCCAGCTTTCGAGTGGAGCATCCGGCCCTGGCGCTCGAAAATGCGCACACCGGATTCCAAAAGCTTTTTATAGGAGGCACGACCCGCGGCCTGCACGAATCCCCTGTCGCTGTGGCCTGGCACCAGGATTTGGACGGCCACGCCCCGTTTCACGGCGCGGCAGAGCAGCCTGCTCAATCTGACACCAGGCACGAAGTAGGCGTTGGCGATGAGAATTTCCTGCTGCACCTGGGAAATCAAGAGCCGCAGGTGCTGGCGGATGGCCCTGGTGCCTCTGCGCCCCGCGCTGGTGACCAGCTGCACGGTGACCGGCTCGATCCAGGGGCCCTGCCAGATGTCCGCCTCCGCACCGCACCGCCGATCGAAGGCGCCGCCGCCTGCACGCCGCCACACCTTGTCGAAGTCCTCACCTAGATCTTTCACGATCGGGCCACGCAGCACCACGCCTTCATCCAGAAAGGCGTTGGGGTTGGCGTTCTCGTCATAATCCAGACCCCAATTGGCGCTTTCCACAACGGCTTCTTGCCCATCGCTGATCAGGAGCTTGCGGTGATTCCGCCGGTTCATGATCCGAAAGCGGCGCCACGGCGCCACCGGATGGAACCGGAGCAGGGGGATTCCCGCTTTATCGAGGGTCGAGAGCATCGCGGCGCTGCCCCAGGTGCCGAGGTCATCGACAATTCCCCGCACATCCACGCCACGGATTTTTGCATCCAACAACAGCGCAGCGATTTCCCGGCCTACTGCGTCATCCGCCCAGATATACATTTCAAAATAAATGGAGTGCCGGGCGCCGCGGATGAGCGCCTTGGTGGCGGCCAGAATGGCGCTGCCGCTGCCCAGCAGGCTCAAGGCATTATCATCGCGCAAAGGCAGCCCCAGCCGATGCCCCGAGCGCATCATCAAGCGGCGCCACAGATTCTGGACCGGATCAGGGAAAGGCAGACGAGTCACAACATAATCATCTGCGACAATGGTCTTTTGCGGAGCTTGTGAAATGGCCCACCACTACCCCTTGACGCTTTCGTGGTCAGGCAACACCCTGGCGGATCCCTATGGCCGCGATGCGGTCGCCGGCGCCGAAGGCAAGACACCCATTTCAGTGAGCAGTGCGGCGGAATATGCCGGGAACGCGCTGCGCTGGAATCCCGAGGACCTTCTTGGCACAGCATTGGCCACTTGTCACATGCTGACGTTCCTGGCGCTTTGCGCGAAGGCTCGGGTTGAGATCCTGGGCTACGACGATCCAGCCGAGTCTGTGCTTGATACGGTCGATAAAGTCACCAGCATCACCGAGATCCACCTGAATCCCACCATTCGCGTGGCACCAGGCACCAGTGTGGAGAAGGTGGTCGAGCTCTTTGGGAAGGCGCACAAATACTGTTTCGTGGCCAACAGCATCAAAACGAAGGTCCTGATGCGCCCCACCGTGGTCGAAGGCTGAGCATTAAACCGGGCGGCCCAGAATCCGGCTCCTCCTTTTTTTGGGGCTTCCCGCAGCCGTGGGGCTAGAGTGGTGGTGGTCCCAAGGCCCCCATGCTCATCCCCGCCCAGCCTCCCGATGAAGCCCGCCGCCTGCAGGCTCTCCACAGCCTTGCCTTGCTCGATACCGCAGCGGAGGAACGCTTCGACCGCATCACCAGGACAGCGGTGCGGCTGTTTGGGGTGCCCATCGCCCTGGTTTCCCTCGTCGACGAATGCCGTCAATGGTTCAAATCGAAGCAGGGGTTAGATGTCGCCGAAACCAGCCGGGACATCTCCTTCTGCGGCCACGCCATCCTGGGGCCCAAGCCGCTGGTGGTGCCCGACGCACGGAACGATTCCCGCTTCGCCGACAACCCCTTGGTGACTGGACCCCCACACATCAGGTTCTACGCCGGGTGTCCACTTGGAGGCCCCGGGGAACAGAAGCTGGGGACCCTGTGCCTCATCTCGACGGAAGTCCGCAGCTTCAGCGAAGAGGACCAGCGTCAATTGCTGGACCTGGCGGCCTGGGCCGAGCGGGAGTTGAACCAGATCCCCATCGCCCAGGCTCTGGAGGAGTTGCGGCTGACCGAAGCGCGCTACCGGCTGGTCACCGACTCCAGCATGGATTTCATTGCGTGCTGCGATCAATCGGGACGATTCCACTTCCTTACGTCGGCTTTCCAGAGGGAGCTTGGCTACGAGCTGAAGGAAGCGCTTGGCCATTTGGCCACCGATTTTGTGCACCCCGCAGACCGGGAGGGGCTGACGCGGTTCTTCAAGGCCTTGGTTGAAGGCGTGGGTTCTGGCCTTTTCGCCTACCGGGCCCTTCACAAGGATGGTCACGAAATTTGGCTGGAAAGCCGCGGCACCGCCATCCGGGATGCGCAAAGCGGCTTGGTCGACACGGTCATCAACACCCGGAACGTCAGCGAACGCATCGCGGCCGAGCGCATGAAGCAGGAATTCGTCTCCATGGTCAGTCATGAGCTGCGCACGCCTTTGACCTCCATCCGCGGCTCGCTTGGGCTTCTCAGTGGCAAGGCCCTCGGGGAACTGCCGCTTCGAGCGGCCGAATTGGTGGCCATCGCCCAGAGCAATACGGAGCGGTTGGTGCGGCTCGTGAACGACATCCTGGATCTGGACAAGGTCGAAAGCGGCAAGATGAGCTTCAATCTCCAGCCTTGCGAACTGGGCATCTCGGTGCTCCAGGCCATAGACGCTGTGCACGGCTACGTGCAATCCATGGGCATCGGGGTCAAGGTGGGCTCGCTGCCGCCGGACGCCTGGGTCCTGGGAGATCCGGACCGCATCGTGCAAGTGCTGGTGAACCTCCTGGCCAACGCCATCAAGTTTTCACCCAAGGATGCGCCCGTGGAGTTGCGCATCGAGGCAAATGGCCACGCTTGGCGCGTGGAGGTGGAGGATAAGGGTCCCGGCATCCCCGAGGCTTTCCAGGGCAGCATTTTCCATAAATTCGCGCAAGCTGAGCCCCTCGACACACGGCAGAAGTCGGGTACCGGCCTGGGCTTGAACATTGCGCGGGCCCTGGTGGTGGGCATGGGCGGCCACATCGGATTCACGTCGGTGCCAGGTTCGACGATCTTCCGGGTGGACTTCCCTGAAGCGCAGCCAGAAGCACCCTCGGTCCCCTCAGCAAAACCGCTGGTTCTGGTGGTAGAAGACGATCCCCTCACCGCCAAACTGCTGGAAGCGGTCCTGACGAAAGAAGGGTTCGAGGTGCACCGGGCGGCCTCGGCGGCGGAAGCCAAAGCATGCCTCGACCAGCACACCTATCACGCCATGACCCTGGACCTGCTCCTGCCGGATCAGCACGGCCTGCAACTGCTGGAGGAACTGCGCCAGCGTCCCGACACCCAGAACCTGCCGGTGCTGGTGGCTTCATCGGCCGCGGAAGAAGGAAAGGAGACCCCCGGGGTTCCCGCTCTTCATGTCCTTGAATGGATGCAGAAGCCCTTGGACCCTTTCCGTGTGGCCCAGGCCCTGGCCTGTCTCGAACCCTCCCAATCACGGCCCACCGTGCTGCACGTGGAGGATGACATCGATGTGCACCGCGTGCTCTACGCGGTGCTGGAAAGCAGCACGACCCTGCTCCACGCTCCCACGCTGCTCGCGGCCCGCAAGATCCTTTTGTCCACCCCGGTGGATCTGGTGATCCTTGACAGCCATCTGCCCGACGGTCGAGGCGCCGACCTGATCCCCGATGTCCACGCTGCTGGCGGCCCTACGCTCCCGATCCTCTTTTTTTCAGGCGAAGAGGGGGAATCCGCGCTGGCCGCCGAGGTTTCCCGGACCCTGCTCAAATCCAGCGCGAGCAACCTCGATGTCCAGCGTGTGGTCCAGTCTCTGCTCCGGCAACGGTAAAGGGTTTTATTAATGGGCGAATTGCAGCGGATCCTCCTGGTGGATGACGAGTCGGATATCCGGACCGTGGCCCAGCTCAGCCTCTCGATGGTGGGCGGATTCACGGTCGAACTGTGCGGCTCGGGCTCCGAAGCCCTGGAGAAAGCCACGGCCTTCAATCCCGACTTGATTCTTCTTGATGTGATGATGCCCGGTATGGACGGCCCCACCACGTTGAACCGGCTCCGCGAGATCCCTTCCCTAGGTAAAACGCCCGTGGTCTTCATGACGGCGAAGGTGCAGCCCCTTGAAGTGGCCCAACTCAAGGCCTCCGGCGCCCTCGATGTGCTCTCCAAGCCCTTCGACCCCATGGCGCTATCAGACTCCCTGCGGCGCATCTGGAAATCGCGCTAAGAGCTCGGCTGTGACTCAGGCGGGCCCGCGCCTGATTCACGGCCAAGCTCTAGGGTGGGTACTCTTGCTCATGCGTTGTCCCTTTTGCGCACATTCCGAAGATAAGGTTGTGGATTCACGCGAATCCAAAGAGGGGGATGCCATTCGCCGCCGCCGGGAATGCCTGGCCTGCGGACGCCGTTTCACTAGCTATGAGCGCGTGGAGGAATTTCCGCTTCTGGTGGTTAAGAAAGACGGGCGCAGAGAAGCCTTTGATCGCAATAAACTGCTCCGCGGCCTGAGCATCGCCTGCCAAAAACGACCGATCTCTCTGGAAAAACTGGAAGAAGCCGCTGGCGATATCCAGGCCAGGCTTCTTGAGCGGCCCGACCGTGAGCTGCCCAGCCGGGAGTTGGGCGAGTTGGTGATGGACGCGCTCAAGCATCTCGACTCAGTCGCCTATGTGCGCTTTGCAAGCGTCTACCGTGATTTCAAGGACTTGCCGGATTTTGTCCGGGCCCTGGAAGAAGCACTGATGCATCGCGATTCCAGGCCCGAGGCCTATTCGGGTTTGCCTCCAAAACCCCGGCCCGCGCCCGTGCCGGCGGGCCAGGAATTGCCACTGTTTCCCAGCGAAGACACGCCGCCCAGGCGAACCAAAGGCAAGTGATACAGCTGGGTCCAGGAAGGGACCGCTAAACTGTTAGCCAGAGGTATTCATGGCCGAGGAAACTGGTTCCCAGCAAATGCAAGCCGAAGAAACTCCGCGCATCCCGGAGGTGCTGCCCGTACTGCCTCTTCGAGATGTGGTGGTCTATCCCTTCGTCATCCAGCCCCTGAGCGTGAGCCGCGAAAAATCCTTGAAGGCCGTCAACACGGCGTTGGTGGAAAGCCGAATGGTCCTGTTGCTCTCCCAAAAACAAGTGGAGATGGACAACCCCGGCCCGGATGATCTCTATCGCATCGGCACCGCGGCACTCATCATGCGCGTGCTGAAACTGCCCGATGGACGCATCCGCGCTCTGGTGCAGGGGATCCAGCGTGTGCGTGTGGAGTATTTCACCGAGACCGAAGAGTTGCTCAAGGCTCGCGTGGAACCCGTGACCGAGCCGGAAGGCGTGGCCCCTACGGTCGAATCTGATGCGCTCATGCGCTCCGTGAAACAGACACTCGAAAAAGCCGTATCCCTTGGCAAATCCATGCCCCAGGAAGTCCTGATCATCGCGGCCAACCTTGAGAACCCTGGGCGATTGTCAGACCTGGTCGCATCCAACCTCGACATGAAGCCGCAGCAGTTGCAGGAGGTCCTGGAGATCACGGAGCCGCTGCCCCGGCTCAAGCGCGTGAATGAGCTTCTGATGCGCGAAATCGAACTGTTGGAGGTGCAGCAGAAGATCACGCTGGAAGCCAAGGGCGAAATCGACAAGGGGCAGCGCGAGTACTACCTCCGCCAGCAGCTCAAGGCCATCCAGCAGGAGTTGGGCGAAGGCTCCGAGCTGGCGGAAGAGATCCAGGCCTTTCGCGACAAGCTGGCCAAGCTCGTTGTCCCCGAAGAGGTGATGACGGAGATCGAACGGCAACTGAAAAAGCTCGAGCGGATGCATCCCGACAGCAGTGAAACCGCGGTGACGCGAACCTATCTTGAGTGGATGACGGAGCTGCCCTGGGGCATCCGGGATCCGGAGAGCCTGGACCTCAAGAAGGCCGCGGAAGTCCTGGACGAGGACCATTTCGGCTTGAAAAAAATCAAGGAGCGGCTGCTTGAATTCCTCGCGGTGCGAAAGCTGAACCCCAACTTGAAGGGAACCATCCTTTGTTTGGTGGGTCCGCCGGGCGTGGGCAAGACCTCCCTCGGACGCAGCATCGCCAAGGCCCTTGGAAGAAAGTACGCCCGCATATCCCTGGGCGGCGTGCATGACGAAAGCGAGATCCGCGGCCACCGCCGGACCTACGTGGGCGCCATGCCGGGCCGGATCATACAGGCCCTGCATCAAGTCAAATCCATGAACCCCGTGATCATGCTGGACGAGGTGGACAAGATCGGGCGCGACATGCGCGGAGACCCGTCTGCGGCCCTCTTGGAAGTCCTGGATCCGGAGCAGAACCACACCTTCAGGGACCACTATCTGAACGTGCCCCTGGATCTTTCCCAGGTGCTCTTCCTCGCCAACGCCAATGAATTGGATCCGATCCAGCCGGCCTTCCGGGACCGCATGGAAATCATCCATTTGTCGAGCTACACGTTGCAGGAAAAGCTCGGCATCGCGGTACGGCACCTCATTCCAAAACAATTGGAAAAACACGGAATCAGCGTGAAGCAATTGGCCTTCACCAAAAGCGGGCTCACGTCCCTGGTGACCGGTTACACCCGGGAGGCGGGCCTGCGCCAGCTTGAGCGCGAAATTGGCGCCGTCTGCCGGAAGGTGGCGCGGAGCGTCGCGGATGACAGCTTCAAATCGAAAATCACGCTTACGGAAACCAACATCCAGGAAATCCTGGGACCCGTCAAGATCCTCCCGGATGAGCGCCTTAAATCGCCGCGCATTGGCGTGGTGACCGGGCTCGCGTGGACCAGCACCGGCGGCGAGGTTTTATTCGTCGAGGCGCTTTCCATGCCAGGGAAGGGCGGGCTGATCCTGACGGGCCAACTCGGTGATGTCATGAAAGAAAGCGCCCAGGCCGCTTTGAGCTACATCCGCAGCCGCAGCGAGGCTTTCGAAATGGATTCAGAGATTTTCCAAAAGCGGGATCTGCATATCCATTTCCCCGAGGGCGCCATCCCCAAAGACGGCCCCAGCGCAGGTCTGGCCATCGCGACGGTGCTGCTTTCCGTGCTCAAGGGCATTCCCATCCGCAACACTTTTGCCATGACGGGTGAGATTGATTTGCGTGGGGAGGCTCTGGCGATTGGTGGCTTGAAGGAAAAAAGCCTCGCGGCCCTGCGCCTAGGAATCCGCGACATCATCATTCCCAAGCCCAATCTCAAGGATCTGGAAGACATTGAACCAGAGGTACGCAAACAGCTGCGGTTCCATCCTGTGAGTCATGTCGAAGAGGTTTTCGAACAGGCCCTGGTTGGCTGGGTGAAACCCGAAAAACGAAAGAAACCAAAGATCAAAGCCAAGAAAGCTGGAATCCAAAAATCACCACGATCAGGTAAGCTATAGATATGGTTTAAGTTATAAACTCCGTTGTTTCAAGTTAAGAACAACTGTTCTACGTGGAACACTTAAGGGAATAGCCATCGCTGGCGCAGGGATGCCACAGTGGTGGCAAGGTTATTTTAACTGCTGCGATTATGTGCCTTGGATCGTTTTAACTGAAGGAATACCATGATCCCATTCGCCGTTCAGTCGCCGCCGGCCGTATCACAACAATACCTTTCCCCCCAGGCCATCCAGGCTAAGGGCGAGGGCCTCGAAAAAGCGAAGAAATGGGATGAGCTTGCCGATTTTTTTGAATCTCTTGGCCCCAGGGATCGGGGTCTTTTCCTTACCTTCTGGCTCAAGTCCCTTCAAAAAGCACAACGTTGGGAACGGCTGTTGGCGGTCTGCAACGCCGCCCTTCCTCAAATCGAGATTAAAAGTGGTGCAAAGCTTGGCCTGGAGCGCTTGTTGCGCGCTAATGCCCTCAGCCATCTTAATCGGCACGGTGAGGCCTTGGCTGCCCATCTCGAGAATGGGAAGCTCGGCTCGTCTGCGAGCTATCGTTCCGCCTGTTCCGAAGCCCGCCTTGTTCCAAATTGGCCAAGTGAACAGGACAGTGCACAGGCTCTGTTGGTGCTGAAACCTGGTGATGCTGAAGCTCTCGCTTGGAAAGGAGAGGCCCTTGCCCAACAAAAGGAGTTCAAAGATGCTGAGTCGGCCCTGCGGGAAGCCCTCAAGGGTGATCCCAAACAGCCTTTCGCCTGGTCCAACTTGGGCCGTTGCCTTAATGAACGCAAAGCCTTGCCAGAGGCCCTTGAGGCCTTAAACAAGGCTTTGGAGCTGGATCCAGCTCTCTACGAGGCTCACTTCAATCGTGGCCGAACCAACTTTGAAATGAAGCAATTCCAGGCGAGTGTGGATGATTTCCGAATCGCGCTGGCCTCCAGTCCGAATAATGAAGAGCTACAGGAAAACCTGCGTCAGGCCGAGAGGTTCCTTAAAGCTGCCCACGCCAGCGCAAGGCCCAAATAGGGCGGTGCTCATCCGCACGTATCGCATCGGTAAGCCGTTGTGAAAAAACAACTTGGTCAGTTACGATAGTAGAACGGCAACGGGGCCTTTGCCCACCGGCCAGAAAGACGCTGGCCACTGCCAAACGGTCCCTTGATTTTAATATCCGAGGTAATCGTGGCTCTTTTCACTGATCTGATCGACAAATTCCGGCAGGGACTCCGGCGCACCCAGGAGGTGGTGCTAAGGCCCCTGGGGCACTTGCTCGGTCTCGGGAAGCTGGATGAAGACCAATTGCTGGAACTGGAAGATCTGCTCCTGCAGGCGGACCTGGGTGTTCATGCCGTGGACCGGCTCATGCTTCGCCTTCGCTTTGAAATGAAACGAAGTGGGGAAATCGACGCCAAGGCCATCCTGAAAGATGAGCTGCTGAAGGTCATCCACAACCAACCCACGAGGCCTTTCGAGGCGCCCAGCACCCAGGTTGTGCTTCTGGTGGGTGTCAATGGTGTCGGGAAGACCACCACACTGGGCAAACTGGCTGCCTACTTGAAGGGCAGGGGCGAGGATGTTCTCGTGGTGGCGGGCGACACCTTCCGCGCGGCAGCCATAGATCAGCTTGAGCTTTGGGGCAAGCGGGCCGGGGTGCCGGTGATCCGCAATCAAATGGGCGGTGATCCAGCGGCCATCGCGTTTGATGGCGCCACCAGCGCCAAGGCCAAGGGGACCCACTGGGTGCTCATCGATACCGCGGGGCGCCTGCACACCAAGGGCCCCCTGATGAAGGAGCTTGACAAGATCCACCGTAGCCTCCAGAAGGTCATCCCAGACGCGCCGCATCGGGTTCTCCTGGTGCTGGACGCCACAACCGGCCAGAACAGCATCCAACAGGCCGAAGCCTTCAAGGTGGCTGCGGGCGTCACCGACCTGGTCATCACAAAACTAGACGGCAGCGCCAAGGGGGGCGTGGTGGTGCCCATCCTGGAGCGTTTAAAGCTTCCCATCGCCTTTGTGGGTGTCGGCGAAGCGCTAGAAGACCTGATTCCCTTCGATGCCGAGGCTTTTGTGGACGGACTGCTCGATGCCTGAGCTGGATTCAGCCCTTGCCTGGGAGCTGGCCTGCGGCGGGCCCTTCCCTGATCCGGCGCTGCTCCATGGGGATGAACATTTCATGGCGCTCGCCCTTAAGGAAGCCCAAAAAGGGGTAGGCCTTTCCAGCCCCAACCCACCTGTAGGCTGCGTGCTCGTAAATGATGGCCGCCTGCTGGGGCAGGGGGCCCATACCCGGGCCGGAGATCCCCACGCTGAGATCATCGCCCTCATGGATGCGGAAGCCAGGGGAAACAGTGTCAAGGGCGCCACCGCCTATGTGACGCTTGAGCCCTGCTGCCACCACGGCCGCACACCACCTTGTACGGATACACTCCTTCAAGCTGGCATCGGAAGGGTCGTGGTCGGTGTCCGGGATCCAAATCCACGGGTAGATGGTGGCGGGTTCGCCATTCTCCGGGCCGCAGGCCTGGATGTGCAAGAAGGTGTTTTGTCAGAGGCTTGCGCTCGATTTCACGCCCCTTTTTTCAAACTCATCCGAACGGGTCTTCCTTGGGTCTCTCTTAAATTGGCCCTGGGCTCTGATGGCGCCCTCGGCCCTGAAGGCGCAACCACCCCCGTGACCCCCACTTCCGTCCAATCCCTTGCCCATGCATTGCGCCGCGCATCCGACGCCATTCTTGTCGGGCGCAGAACCATAGAACAAGATGATCCCGAACTCACAGACCGCTGGCCTCAACCCGTGCCCGCTCATCGCCGCTTCCTTCGCGTCGTGCTGGACCCACTTGGCAAACTGGGACCCGAAAAAAAAGTCTGGCGTCCCTACCCTGGCCAACCAGCGCTTCGGATTCTTGTGGGAGAGCGTACCTCACTGCGGGGTGTGGAGGACTTGCATGTGCCGCCGGATCTGGTGGGGAATGGATGCAGTTTGCGACATCTGTTGCATGAGCTTTCCTCGCGAGGCGTCGGGCGTGTGCTTGTGGAGGGCGGCGCAAGGACGGCTCTGGCCTTTCTCGAGGCAGGCTTTGTTGACGAAATCCACCTGTTCCGCTCGACTAAACCAGCGGGTGGTGCCATCATTAACCTCGATGGAATCACTGGTTGGAAGCTTCTGACAGAGATTCCCTGGTCCGCGGACAAGCAGGCTGGAACCTGGAACATCCTGACCCCTTGAAACACTTTGGCACGGCAATTGAATTTATCTTTGAACTCGACGCACTGTTCTTAAATACCCCACCCCCGTTTAGCTGGAGGTTTACATGAGCCCATTGAATTGGCGTACCTGGCTCTTTGCTATCCCCCTCGCGCTCCTGGTGGGCTGCACCACGGTTTCCAACGATGGTGGACCCGGCGGCACCGTCAGGGTCACCATTCAGGGGCAGTTTGAAAAGCGCGCCTTGAGCTCGACTGGCTTTGGGGGCCTCACAACCTTGCCCATCCGCCACACCTATGCCGAGGTGCGGAAAGTCAGCGGCGACACCCTGATCGCTTCGGGGTATCTAGGAAGCGCTGGCTCCGCCACGGTGGACGTGGCACCGGGCACGCAGCTTTACGTCACCATTTTTGCTGAATACGAAGTTCCGGGGGGCACCGGCACCAACGATTTCTTCATGCAGGGGGGTGTGATAAATCAACCCTTCGATACAACGACCGCCTTTACCGTGAATGATGAATGGTCCGTCACGAGCGACAATATTACCGTCGATAGCTCCGGCACACTCATGGTCACCGCCACCGCTGCGAGTCGTATCGCCGGGGCCTTCAATATCAACGACCAGATGCTCACTCAGGGGTTGGCTCTATCCAACCTTGAGCCCAGCCTCAGGTTGCCCAGCCTCTTCACCTATTGGTCCACGAACGCCAACCCCGTCCATCAGCGCCGCGAGTACCCGCAGGTGCTCAAGAATGGCACCCAGGTCGTGAAAAGTGCCTCCACCGGCAGGGCGATCTTCACCCAAAGCCTGAATGGTTTGCAGGGTGGCCCAGCCTTCAGCGAAACAGACGAGTGGGATGACGGCGTCATCCAGGAGGTCAGCGCTCACCTGCTGTTTGCGGACAACAGCCTCAAGTCAGATGGTTCAAGCACTTTCTCCCTGCTTCGCAGGGACAACGACAACACCTATGTGAGCCGCTATTTCCAAAGCGAGAGCACGGCAGGCTTCGTGGGCGGCTTTTGCGATTTTCTGGCAGGAGCCCTGCGCTACGACCCCAAAGACCCCAACAATACCGAAATCGCATTTCTGCGGGATAGCTACTTGGACGGAAATGGCGCCCAACGGGTGGAAACCTTCGACTTAAGCAGCCACACGCAGGTGGCCAGCACCCAACGCTCTGAATTTACGCGCGGTTCCGTGGCTACCTCTCTGTGGGGAATCTGGAAGAATGCTCTGCCTGGCGACACCGCAGCGCTCACCACGCTTTGGCAGGCCGTTCGCTCCAATACCCCTCTGGCTGATGGTACAGGCGAGTTCAATAAAGCAACCTTGGCGTGCTATCCAAGCTACCTGTTGGGAGTGAAAAGCCGGGTTTCTGGCGGTGCGTGGACGTCTGCGGTGTCCCAACTCGCCCTTGAGACTATTCCAGAACCCACACCGACGTATTTTGCGGGTAACGCCCTTTGGTTGACCCGCGCCAGCGTTCCCTTCACGGTCACGGGCAGCCTGCAAACCTACGCTCCCAGTTCGGGCATCTACCTTTATGATCGCAACCAAAGCCAGGCCTACCGTTTCACCCAATCCTTCGCGGGTGCGCGCACCATCACGATGACGCCCACAGGCGGACAGGATTTCTGGGTTGAGGTCCTGGGACCGGATGGTGTATGGGCCGACAGCCTTGGTGGGGCTGGTGGTACACGGTCCTTCACTACGGTCACCCTGCCGATTGGTGTCTATGCGGTACGGGTCAGGGCTGGAAACACCACAGCTACAGGAACTTTCGGGTATACCTTGTCGGTTAATTGAACAGGCATTAAGAACGGGTCAGCCTCCGCCCACTAGCCGTACGACCTCCAGCCGATCACCGTCTTTCAAGGGTGTCGCCTGATGTTCGGCCCTCCGGATGACTTCGCCGTTCAGTTCAACAGCAGAGCCAAAGACTGGAAGCTGGAGCCACTCAGCCAACTCCGCAATCGTGGATAGGGCAGGAGCCTGTCTTTCCTGCCCATTGATGAACAACCGCATCATTCCGATCCAGTCAAGCCGGTCGCCAGGAAACCCCTTTCCAGGTCGGCCAGAAGATCAGGCTGGTCCTCGATTCCGACCGAAAAACGAAGCAGGCCATCCGTGATTCCCAAGCGTGCCTTGACCTCAGGGGCCGTGCGCAGGTGGCTCATGGATGCGGGATGCTGGATCAGGCTCTCCACCCCCCCCAAGGATACGCCCCGCGTGATGACCTCCAGGGATTCGCAGAAGCGCTTCCCCGCCTCCATGCCGCCCCGCAGCTCGAAGCCCAGCATCGCGCCAAAGCCGCCGCCCATCTGCCCGCTGGCCACTTGATGGCCTGGGTGGCTGGGCAGACCCGGATAATCCACCCGCGCCACGGCATTTTGCCAAAGGAGCCACTGGGCCAGGCCCTGGGCGTTGTCGCAAGCCCTTCGCATGCGAAGGGGAAGGGTCTTCAGCCCGCGATGCAACAGCCAAGCCGCCATGGGGTCCAGGGTTGGGCCTTGCAGCTTGGCCACATGCCAGCAGGCCACGATATCTGCGTCTTTACCCGCTATGACCCCAGCGGTGAGGTCCGAATGTCCCCCAAGGTACTTCGTCGCGCTGCTCACGCTTAGATCAATGCCCAGGCCACAGGGCCGGGTCAGGATCGGGCTCGCGAAAGTGTTGTCCGCCACGGTCCGGATGCCGTGCTTTTGTCCCAAGGCGGCGATGCCCGCCAGATCCGTGATGGCAAGGGTTGGGTTGGAGGGTGTCTCCACCCAGATCATCGCTGTTTCCGGGCGGATGGCCGCTTCCCACTCTCCAAGATCCAAGGTGTTTTCGATCCAGGTGATTTGAAGCCCCCGCAGGGCTTCCCACCGCTTCATCAGTTGTTCGGTGCCGAGGTAGATGGCGGCCGGTGCGATGATGTGGTCGCCACCCTTGAGCACGGCCTCAAGCATGGTCGAGAAGGCGCTCATGCCGGAACTGGTTACCAGGGCGCGTTCGGTGCCTTCCAGCGAGGCGATGACAGCTTCCACCTCGCTGAAATTCGGGTTGCCCCAGCGCGTGTAAAAATTCGGTGGTTCGATGCTGGCTGAAAAATCAGCACCTTCGGCGTTGTCCATCAACTGGAACACCGCCGTCTGGAAGATTGGGGTGGTCACGGCCCGGGTCGGATTGTGTTGCTTCCCCGCGTGAATGGCGGTGGTGGTGGGTCCCCAGGTGTTTTCAGACATGGCCGGCCTCAGCTCTCCAGCATAAGCGACTTAGTGTTTCCAGAACACGATAGCCAAGGCCACGACGACAAGAACGATCAGAACCACGAGTCGCCACAGCGTCGGGGGGGTTTCCTGGATGTCGAATGTTTGGGCCGCCGGATCGTTGAGTGCCGCGCGTGTGAGATCATCCTCCGGTGTGTCGATGGGGGTGTTTGGTGCCGGGAAAAGCGGCTCCTCGACCTGGCCGAAGATAATCCGATGAAAACTGTCCTGTGGATGGACTTCCAGGATTTCTGGTTCCTCTGGCTCTGTTCCAGAGGCGTTTTGTGCATCTGTTTCGGACTTGGCGTCGAAATTGGTCGGATCATTTGGCAAAGGCGGCCTCCAGAATTTCATTCACCAACTGCGGATTGACTTTGCCTTTGCCGGCCTTCATGACCTGGCCCACAAAGAAGCCCTTCAGCTTTTCGTTCCCGGCCTTCAACTGGACCAGTTGTTCAGGATGGGCCCTGATCACCTCCAGCACCAGTGTCTCTATGGCGTGACGGTCTGAAACCTGTGCCAACCCGCGTTTTTCAACAATCTCCCGCGCTGTCCCTTCGCCCATCAATAATGCCGGGAATACGGCCTCTTTGGCCGTATTCAGGTTGATGGTTTTGGCCTCCACGAGCTGAATGAGCTCCGCCAGTTGTGCCGAGGCCAGGTTCAAGGTCTCGATTTCCCTGCCCGTGTCGTTGAGTGTGCGGCTCACTTCACCCAACATCCAGTTCGCGGCCTGCTTGCCGTTCGAGGCTTTAGCTACAGCCTCAAAATAATCGGCAAAAGCGCGGGTCTGGAGCAGCATCCCAGCCTCGTAATCGGTAAGGCCGTAGTCATGGATGAGGCGTCCCCGGCGCGCTTCCGGCAGCTCGGGCAGTGTCCTTCTCGTCGCTTCGATTTCCTCCGCGGTTATGGTCAGCGCCGGGAGATCTGGTTCCGGGAAAAAGCGATAATCCATGGCCGCTTCTTTCGTTCGCTGGGATTTTGTCTCACCTTTATCGGCATCCCACCCTCGCGTCTCCTGGGTAAACGCCTCGCCTTTTTCAAGCATGGCGATATGGCGGTAAGTCTCGAACTCTATGGCCTGTTTCACATTTCGGAATGAGTTGAGATTTTTCACCTCCACGCGGGTCCCGAAAGCCTTATCTCCCTTGGGCCGTACGCTCACGTTCGCATCGCAGCGAAAGGAGCCTTCCTCCATATTCCCATCACAAATGCCCAGGAATACCACGAGCCTGTGAAGGGCCTTCAGGTAGTCATAGGCCTCATTCGCAGAGCGCAGATCCGGCCCGCCGACGATCTCAAGCAGCGGCACGCCCGCTCGATTCAAGTCGACATACGTGGCCTTGTCCGACAATTCGTGATTGCTCTTCCCGGCGTCTTCTTCCAGGTGCGCGCGTTCGATTCGGATTCTTACGGGGTCCGCATTTCCCCGCACTGCGGGGTCGCCCGGAATGGTGATGTGGCCCTCCTCGACCACGGCCACGGGTCCCTGGGTGATCTGATAGCCCTTGGGAAGATCCGGGTAGAAATACTGTTTGCGATAAAAAATGGATCTGGGCTGAATGTGTGCCTCCAGCGCCAGGCCCAGGAGCAGGGCCATGCGCACCGCCTCCCTGTTCAAAACGGGCAACGCCCCGGGTAGACCAAGGCAGACCGGGCAGGTGTGCGCATTCGATGCCCCCCCGTATCCATTGCGGCAGGCGCAAAACATTTTTGACTTGGTCAACAGTTGGACGTGGATCTCCAAACCGATCACCGCTTCAAAACCTGGCTTCATGCGTCACTCCAAAATAAATTATGCGCCCCGGGGAAGCGGTGACGGTTCCCCGGGCTTCACTTCCCGAGACAGAACCCCTCGAAAACACAATCCAGTGCCGATTCTGCCCGGTCCTCTCCCGTGAGTGCAGCCAGAAGCCCCCACATTCCCTGCAGGGTGGATGCCGCCAACTCCGGCGGGCTACCCGGCTCCAGCCGGAAGAGAAGTTCCAACTGGGCGACCAATTCATTTAATAGTTCCCGCTGGCGCCCGGTGGCCAGGGCGCCAAGGCAGGCGTCCGGGCTGAGATCACCCAGGAATCGCTCTGTCAGGGCTTCCCGTAAGGCCGCCATGTCACCGTTTATGGCCGAAACAACAAGTCCGTCCGGTTTCTGGGGTGTCAGGTCTCCCATGGTGCGCACCACGAGCACCTTTCCCTGGAACGGCGCCAGCCGGGTCTGGATGTCTGAATCGCCCCCGGCATCCCCGGCGGGAACCAGGTGCAGAACCAGATCTGCCTGTTCCAACACGGCCCGCACCCGATCCACGCCTAGGCGCTCCACGATTTCGGTGGTGTCCCGAAGGCCGGCTGTATCAAAAAGGGTGAGTGGAAGGTCCGCCCATTCGGTCCGGATCTCCAGGACATCCCTTGTGGTGCCAGGAACCTCCGTAACAATGGCGCGATCCTCCCCGGCCATGGCATTGAAGAGGGTGCTTTTCCCGGCATTCGGCCGGCCCACAAGGGCCACCTTGATGCCATCCCTGAGCCAACGGGCGGCTCCCGCGCGGTGTTGTTCCACATGGAACACTTTTAAAAGCATAATCAATTCTGTTTTTAGTTCGTCTAGATCAAGAACGATGTGCTCTTCTTCGCCATAGTCCACGGCGGCTTCGGCGCGTGCCATCCACGGTGTGATGCGTGCCCTGGTCTCGGTGATCCAAGTCGGGAGCGCGCCCTGGCGGCCTTGGGCCTGGCGGATTTGCTGGTCTGTGGTGGCGCCGATGAGGTCGCGTAGCGCCTCGGTTTCGAGAAGGCTCTGTTTGCCATTCAGAAGTGCGCGGCGCGTGAATTCTCCGGGCACGGCCAAACGAATCCCGAGCTTCCCCAGGTGATCGAGGAAGCGATGCACCAATAGGGGGTTCCCGTGGAGCTGGAACTCAACGACATCCTCGCCGGTATAGCTCCCGGGCCCGGGGAAGTGAATCACCAGGGCCCGCTCGCGATAGCCGTCCCATGCCAGCTGCCGGAGCGACGCGACGCGCGCGGGGGGTAATTTCACAAGGGGCTCGAGAATCGCCGCCAGGCCTTCCCCGGAGACCCTCACCATGGCCACCGCGCTTGGAAACAGTGGTGTGGCGGGTGCGCAAATGGGTTGCGGCATCAGGCGCTTCGAAATACCTTCAACGTTTTGATGTGGCCGATGCCCTCGCTCTCGGTGCCAAGGCCGGGCACCTGGGAAATGGTGAGGTGTACCCATCGCCGTTCGCGCGGCGTGAGGCCCGAAAGCATAAAACTTCCCAACTCTTTGGCTTTTTCCGCAGCAAAGGCGGCCATCGCCTTGAGTTCCTTCATGCGGAAGAGCCGGGTTCCCTGGGGGTCCAGATAGGCGAGCCTGGCGTCCTCGCGCTCCCCCTGGGCCTCGTGGATCAGGAATTGCATCGCATCGATGGCGGCACCCTTGTTGGCCGCCAACCAGGATGCGTCTTCGCCCTTGATGAGCACCCTGTTGGGGAAAAGGGCTTCGTCGCCCGAGGGCTCAAAGGCCGCCTCCACCCTGAAGCCAAGTTGCGCGGCCCAGAGGAGCACCTTTTCGGGCACGGTTTCGAGCGTGAGTGATGGTTTGCGCATGAAAGCTCCTACGCGGTGATTTCCTGGCCCACATAATTGCGCCTCAACCACCAGGTCTGGGCCAACCCCATGATGTTGAACACAAAGTAGTAAAGGCAAAGGCCCGAGGGCATAGAGATGAAGAAAAAGGTCATCATCGCGGGCATCAGGAAGAGCATCATTTTCCGTTGGGCGGGGTCCCCTACCGCGGGTGTGATCGCCTGCTGGGCCAGCATCGACACGCCAAGCAGTACGGGCAGGACATAGTGGGGGTCCTGGGCGGAAAGGTCCGTGATCCAGCCCAGCC
Source organism: Holophagaceae bacterium (assembly GCA_025358435.1). Classification (GTDB taxonomy): domain Bacteria; phylum Acidobacteriota; class Holophagae; order Holophagales; family Holophagaceae; genus JANXPB01. The sequence goes on along the minus strand of JANYJQ010000101.1, from coordinate 7,968 downwards.
AGGGGGCGTGGCGCAGCTCATAGACCGCGTTCAGCATAGACCACAGCGCGAAGAAGACCGGCATTTGCACGATCGCGGGGAGACAGCCGCCCATGGGGTTGTGGTTGTTCTTTTTGTAGAGCGCCATGAGCTCTTTTTGCATTTCCGCTTTTTTGGTCATGTCGCCGCCGAACTTCTCGTACTTGGCCTGGAGGGCCTTCTGGTGCGGTTCGAAGTCCTTCATGCGGAGCATGTTCACGGTGCTCTTGGTGTTCAATGGCCACAGCAGCATCCGCAACAAAAGCGTGAAAAGAATGATGGACCAGCCCCAATTGGGCACAAAGCGGTGAATCCAGAAGAGCACGAGGAAGAATACTTTGGCCACGGCCCCGAAGAATCCAAAATCCACCACTTGCGCGAAGGGTGTGCCAAACGCAGTCAGTTGGCTGGTTTCCTTGGGCCCCAGATAGAGACGCGCCGTCAGGTTGCCATTCTTGTCCGGAGCCAGGTGGTAGCCCCGCTCATCGCGTTCGGTGACATGGGGGCTCACATCCCAGAGGGCCGCGAAATAGTGTGTGCGTTGCGCGGTGCTGCCCTTGTCGAGACCGGCGTCCATTCCCACCAGGCTTGCCGCCGGGGGCATCTCTTTGCGCTTGAAGCCTAGAAAACTGAAGAACGGGTCTTTTAGAACATCCGCCCACGCAACCGCGGTGATTTCCTTTTCTTTGAGCGTGAAGACCCTTCCCAGGGCCTGGGCTTCTTTCTCGTTGGCGGGCCGGTGTATGAGGTCCAGGTGTGTTCCGCGACGAGTGGTCCAGCCTACCTCTATGGCGTAGCCTTTATCCGGAATGGCGTAGACAAGATGATCCCCTTCCGCATTCTGGAAATGAACCTTCACGCCATTGGGGGTGCGCTCCTCGGTAATTTGCTGGAACTGGGTGTGAAGTACGCCACCTATGCCCGGAAAAGCCTTGGACGTTTCTTCACCCTTTTCGTTCTTCTGGGCCTCATTGAAAAACTTCGTCCCGTCGTTCCAGATGGCCTGCACCAAGGCACCGTCTTCAATGCGCCAAGTCAGGTTCAACTGCGGGGTCTTCAGTGTGTGGGAAGCTGCGTTCGGGCTTAAGGGCGTTGCGGGTGGGGTTTGCGCCGACGGAGTGGCGGCTGGCGCATCGGGCTTGCTGGCGGCCGGTGTGGCCTGCAGCGGCGTCTGGCTGGAGACGGGCGCGGTCGCGGCCATGGCGACTGGTTTGGCGGGATAGAGCTTCCCGACCACGAAGCTGTAGGCCAACAACAGGGCCATGCTCAGCACTACAAAAATCACTAGATTTTTATTTTTCATGAATGTTCATCCCAAACGTGAAAGGGCCAGCCGAAGCTGGCTCTCGATGGCGGCGTAATCCACGCGGCAGCCACAGGTTGATCCTTTGGTTGGACGAACCCAAATGACCCAGGAAGACAGGTCCAAGGCTGGGTTTGCCCGCAAGAACCCCAATAGGGCCATGCGTGTGCGCCGTTTAAAACGATTGCGTTCCACGGCCTTTCCCGTCCGCCGGGGGGCGTGGACCAGGAGGGAGGGGGTGTTCTCTGGAGCCGAGGCCGAGGGGGGTGTGCGCCACGCCCGGACATCGAGCGTTTGTTGGGCTCTTGGATCTTTGGGTGGGGTTTGGGCCGTTCGTGGCCGCGCGGCTGCCGGGGCGGGCAGCACATGGTCCGAGTGGCGGACGACGCGAAAGCGCTGGGCGATGTGCATGCCGCCTGCGTGGGCGCGGTTAAAGGGCGAGGACGTGGCGGCCCTTGGCCCGGCGGCGCTTCAGCACCATGCGGCCGTTCTTCGTCTTCATGCGGGACAAGAATCCGTGCGTCTTCGCACGGCGTCGGTTGTTCGGCTGAAAAGTGCGCTTCATAATCCACCCTTATGGCTCACGACCCAGACAGGGCCATGGGCGAACCTTCGAGTCTATTGGGAAACGCAGCAATTCTCAATGAGTTTTTCTCTGTTTTTGGGGCGGTGTTAGAGTATCCACGCCGCTCTCTGCTTCTTTGGCCTGCAAGGGCCGGCCCATCGCTTCACGATGGGCCGGGCGCACTTTCCTCTCGGTGAATTATGGTGTCCAACCAGCACGAGTCCATGTGGGTGGCCCTCTGTTCGGGGCTGCGGGAACGTCTTTCCTCGGCAAGCTTTCAAGAATGGGTCGAGCCCTGCGTCCCTCAGCGGCTTGAGGGCGATGTCCTGTGGGTCCAGGTTCCCAATCCCTCGAACCGAATCTGGATCGAACAACAATTGGCCGAAGAGTTCCACGATGCGCTTGGCCAGGCGGGGCTTTCACACTTGAAATTGATGTTCACCGTGACGGCCAACGTGAAGAAAACCGCCCCCGCCAAACCTGGCGGCAGCCCCACCACCGGCGAGCACCCGGCGATCGGGTCTCCGTCGCCCTTTCCGCCTCTTTTCCATCGGTACACTCTGGACCGTTTTGTGGTTGGTCCGGGAAATCAACTGGCCTTTTCAGCTGCAAAGGCCGTGGTGGACAATCACGGCAAGGGCAATGCCTCCTTCAACATGAATCCCCTCTTCCTTTATGGTGGGGCGGGTCTTGGCAAGACCCATCTCATGATCGGCATTGGACAGGCCCTAAGAACGCGGCACCCACATCTGGCCATTGCCTATTTGAAGGTGGACGTGTTTTTCCATGAAGTTACTTCGGCCATAAAAAATCGCAACACAGAGCCCCTGCGCAGGAAATATCAGCTGAACGACGTTCTTCTGTTGGACGATGTTCAAACCCTCCGAAGCATGGAGCGCACCCAGGAAGAGGTGTTCTACATCCTGGAATACCTGCTCCAGCACGGGAAACAGATCGTTATCACATCCGACAACGCGCCCCAGAAGCTCGAGGGCCTGCATGAGCGGTTGATAACCCGCTGCAAATGGGGACTCACTGCCGATATCCAGCCTCCGGATTTTGAAACAAGAATCGCCATACTGAAGAAGAAGCTTGAGGAAGATTTCTTCAAGGATTTTCCCAGCGTTCCAGAAGACGTGCTTGCCTTCATTGCCCACAAGGCCAAGGGGAGCGTTCGCGATCTCGAGGGGCTGCTCAACCGCGTGATATTCCAAAGCGATTTTTTAAAGGTTGCCCCAAACCTGGAGGTGGCCATGAGCGCATTCCAGGGCCAGAGTGGCCAGGAGCCTGGTTCTACCGTGCCCATGGAAAGGGTTTACAGGATGACGGCCGAAACCTTCAACCTTTCCTTCGCTGATTTGATGAAGAAGAAATCCCGACAGCAAAGCGTGCTGATTCCAAGGCAAGTGGCGATGTATCTTGCGCGGGAGCTTACGGCTGCGTCGTTCTCCGATATCGGACGCTCTTTCAATAACATGCACCACAGCACAGTCATGAACGCAATCGAATCTGTCAAACAGCGCATGGGAAAAGATCCCGATTTCCACAAGACTGTCCACTCCTTGCTGAACAGCATCCATTGATTTCAAGGGCCTCTACGTGTCTTTCCCACAGCCCCTGCGTGTTTCATTCCCCCTGCTTGTGGGTTGCGCGGACGCCGTGAGGACCGGGGGCCTCCTTTGCGGGCGCATCCGCAATTTGTTTGAACTTCCCGCTTGGTTTACACGGGATCCACAGCCGCCGTTTTCCAGGTAGACTAAGGGTTTGCCAAGGCGTTTCCGCGGATTCTTTTTTTACTCATCATCATCATCATTCTTGGGTGGACCATGAGCATTCAAATCCAAGTCTCGAAAGATCGTTTGGATCGAGCCTTGGGCATTCTCAAACATGCTTTGGACCGCCGTGTCACACTGCCCATCCTTCAACACATTCTCTTGCAGATAAAACAAGGGGAAATGGTGCTGCGGGCCACGGACATGGAGCTTGCCTTTGATGCCACACTGCCGATAGAGGGCGCAGGAGAACTTGTGGTGGCCATCCCCGGGAAGAAATTCATTGAAACTGTGAGGGCCTATCCCGAAGGCGTGCTCACCCTGGAATGGCCAGACAACACGAATCGCCTCTGGCTCCGTACGAAGGGGTATAACTCAGAACACAATCTTCAACCGGGTGAAGGTTTCCCCGAGCTACCAGTGCCAAGTGAGGCATTGCCAACCGTTCGCCTTCCCCTTGGTCTACTGAAACAGGCGATCCAACTGGGTTCACTCGCGGGCAGCCGTGATGCAACCAAGCCAACACTGCTCGCCATCCTCCTTCATTTGAGCAAAACGTTCGTTCGCGTGGTCTCTACGGACGGGTTCCGTCTTGCGGTTGCAGAAATTCAGCACCCCACCGGACTTGCGGCAGACGTCCGTTTGATCGTCCCCAAGCGGGCCCTGGACCTCCTTCATTCATTTCCATCCCAGGACGGCGAGATTGAGCTGCAATGGGACGGCAACAGTCTTTTCATGGCCCAACCCGGCCTTAAAATGTCCACCCGTCTCGTAACAGGGAATTATCCAGCCTATGAAAAGGTGCTTCCCGCGGAACTCCCTAAGCGCGTCATTTTGGACCGCGAGGAGTTCCTCCGCACCCTGCGAATCGCAGGACTGAAAAAGGACGACTACAATAAAAATGTCAGGCTCTTTTTTGAATTCCCCAACCTGAAAGTGGTGTTTCAGCATCCCGACGAAGGCGTAAACCAGGGTATAATGAGCTTCTCGGGGGAAGAAGCACCCTTTGAATTGGCCTTCAACATCGATTATCTGACCGAATTGCTTGATCGTCTGCCGGGCCAGGAAGTCGTCTACCAATTCAAGGACGAGGTGGGCCAGGGCATTTTCATGAGCCCCAGCCTCGAGGACTTGCGTTTCCGGTACATCCTGATGCCCGTTCGTTTTGCAAGCCCCGCCAGCGTTTAACCGTTTCGTCCGCGTCTTTCATTCCCGTCCCATAAAAGTGAGTCTTGATGTCAGAAGAAGTACTAGCAGCGCGCACGCAGGAAACTGAAGCCACCTACACTGCCGAAAACATCACAGTCCTCAGGGATCTGGAGGCCGTCCGAAAACGGCCCGGCATGTACATCGGGGACACCGACGACGGAAGCGGCCTCCACCAGATGGTCTACGAGGTCGTGGACAACTCGATCGACGAGGCCCTGGCGGGGTATTGCACCCGCGTGGACGTGATCATCCACACCGATGGAAGCTGCTCCATAGAAGACAACGGCCGCGGCATCCCCGTGGATCTCCACAAAGAAGAAAACCGGTCCGCCGCGGAAGTGATCATGACCGTGCTTCACGCTGGCGGCAAATTCGACAACACCAGCACCGACGGGAAGAACGCATACAAGGTTTCTGGCGGCCTGCATGGCGTCGGGGTTTCTTGCGTGAACGGGCTTAGCGCAAAGCTGTGGCTCACCATTTGGAAGGGCGGGAAAGAGTACGCCATGACCTTTACGCGGGGTCACGCAGACAAGCCCCTGGCGAAAGGCGGCCCCACAACCAAACGCGGCACCCGCGTGCGGTTCCTGCCGGACCCGGATATTTTCAATAATGTGCTGGACTTCACCTTTGAGGTCCTGAGCCAGCGCCTCCGCGAATTGAGCTACCTCAACAAGGGTGTGCACATCCGCATCACGGACGAGCGGACCGGGGACTCCCACGACTTCATGAATGCCGGCGGAATCGACGCCTTCGTCGAACACCTGAACCGCAACAAGACGGTTCTGCATAAGCCGCCGATCCACATTGAAGACACAAAAAACGGCACCACCGTCGAGGTGGCCCTGCAGTGGAACGACTCCTACCAGGAAACGCTCTACTGCTTCACGAACAACATCCGGAACCGGGACGGAGGCGCGCACCTGGAGGGCTTCCGGGCCGCCATGACGCGCGTCATCAACACCTACGCCGAAGCCAACAACCTGCTTAAATCCGCCAAGGTCACGCTCTCGGGCGAAGACGTCCGAGAAGGCCTGACCGCCGTGTTGTCCGCCAAGGTTCCAGACCCGAAATTCAGCAGTCAGACCAAGGACAAGCTGGTCAGTTCCGAGGTCAAAGGCGTCGTCCAGACGATCGTATACGAAAGGCTCACGAGCTTTTTTGAAGAAAACCCCAGGGAAGCCCGGGCAATCCTTGAAAAGGCCATCGAAGCGGCCCGGGCTCGCGAAGCTGCCCGCAAGGCACGCGATCTCACCCGGCGCAAGGGCGCTTTAGATGGGGGTGGATTGCCGGGCAAGCTCGCAGACTGCCAAGAAAAAGACCCCGCCCTCTCTGAGATCTATCTCGTGGAGGGGGATTCCGCCGGTGGCTCCGCCAAACAGGGCCGCAATCGCGCCAACCAGGCCATCCTGCCCCTGAAGGGCAAGGTCCTGAACGTTGAGAAAGCCCGATTCGATAAAATTTTGAGCCATCAAGAGCTCCGCATCCTCATCCAAGCGCTCGGCACGGGCATCGGCATGGATGAATTCAAGATTGCGAACCTGCGATACCACAAAATCGTGTTGATGACCGATGCTGACGTGGACGGGTCTCACATCCGTACGCTTTTGCTTACCTTCTTCTATCGCCAGATGCCGGAAATTGTGCAGCGCGGGCATTTATACATCGCTCAACCGCCGCTTTACAAGGTGAAGAAGGGGAAGACGGAAAAGTACCTGAAAGATGAACGGGCCCTTGAGGAATTCCTTTTCCAAAAGGCGCTGGACGGATGGAGCCTTACCTTGCCGGACGGCAGCGAACACAAGGGCGCAGCCCTGGTTCGCGAGATGAAGAAGTGGGGCGAGGTCCAGCAGCTTTACGCAAAACTGGATCGCCGCGGCTACGCCCGGCCCCTGGTAGACGGTCTTCTCTCCTTTGGTTTGCTAGATGATGAGCGTTTTGAAAGCGCCGAGGGCGTGAAAGAAATGGCCAGAGCCGTAGACAAGGCGGGGCTCGGCCAGACCGAAGTGGAATCCACCGAGGCGGTCGAGGGAGCACCGGACAAGGCACCAGGCGCAGAAAGCCGACGGAAAACCGGGGACACCGATGAGTCCGAAGAGGAGGGGGAAGCTCTTGGCCTTGGCTTCGAGGAGGAAGAGCGGCCGAGCGTGGCCATTCCTGCCGCCCACCGCATCCACATCACCCGAATGCACCTGAATCGTCCCATCACCCTCTGGCTGGACAGCCAGGTGGCTCTATGGGGCGAATTCCGCCGTCTCAAGGCCCTGCACGAAGAACTCAGGGCGTTCAACGGGGGCGAACTGAAGCTTCAGCGCGTCAAAGAAGGCAAGCCCGAAAAAACGGGAGCCAAGGCGGCGGGGAAAGATGACGAAGATTCTACCGGCGCAGGCGAAACCGGCGAAGCGGGCAGCACCAAAATGGCCAAGGAAATGAGTTTTGCGAGTCCCGAAGCCATGCTTTCCATGGTTCTGGAAGAGGGCAAGCGGGGCCTGATGATCCAGCGGTACAAAGGGTTGGGTGAAATGAACCCCGAACAACTCTGGGAAACCACCATGGATCCAACGCGAAGAACCATGCTCCAGGTAAGGGTGGACGACGCCGTGCTGGCAGACGAAATGTTTACTGTCCTGATGGGCGATGCGGTGGAACCCCGTCGGCGGTTTATCGAAACCAATGCGCTTTTAGCTGAAAACATAGATATTTAACTCACAGACACAGCGGGCTTCCCAAAGGCTGTCATCAGGGAAACCGTCCGAGCATCGTGCAATGTTCCACGTAGAACACGAGTAGCCCATGACCCGAACCGAAACCATCGAAATCGAAAAAGAAATGCGGAAATCCTACCTCGATTACGCCATGAGCGTGATCGTGGGCCGGGCGCTTCCGGATGTGAGGGACGGTCTCAAGCCGGTCCATCGCCGGGTGCTCTATGCCATGAAGGCCGCGAACAACGAATGGAACCGGGCCTACAGGAAGTCGGCGCGCACCGTCGGCGACGTCATCGGCAAATTCCACCCTCATGGCGATGTCCCGGCCTACGACACCTTGGTGCGCATGGCCCAGCCCTTCAGCCTGCGGCACATGCTGGTGGATGGTCAGGG
>JANYJQ010000097.1 GCA_025358435.1 Holophagaceae bacterium | reverse complement strand
CAGGTCCCGCCACCGCAGCATCCAGAGACACATCCGCGACCTCGAAAAACTCGGCCTGATGGTCCAGCTCACACCCATTCCGGCGTTTTCCTAAAAACTCCTATTTCAGCTTTTCGGAATGGCTTTCATGACAGGCGCCGTTACGTGCTGGCCAGAAATGCGCTGGCCACCGCGTAACGGCGCCTAAAGCACCAGGCGCTCCTGGTATTCCCCGAAAACTTCACGCATGGCATCGCAGATCTCGCCCACGGTGGCATGGGCCTTGACGCAGCGGAGGATAAGGGGCATCAGGTTCTCGCTGCCTTTGGCACCGGACTGGAGCGCTTCCAGTTTCATGCGCACGGCGCCATTGTCTCTGGCGGCCCGGACCTCGGCAATCTGCTGGCGGCGCTGGGCGCCCAAGGCCTCATCCACGCGAAGCAGATCCGGTTTCTGTTCGTTGTCGATAGTGAACTTGTTCACTCCCACAACAATTTGTTCGCCCTTTTGAACGTCCAACTGGTACCGATAGGCCGCGTTCTGGATCTCACGTTGCGGAAAACCCTTCTCTATGGCGCCGACCATGCCGCCCAGTTCATCTACTTTAGCGAGGAGGACCTCGGCCCGCTGCTCCAACTCATTGGTCAGGCTCTCCACGTAATAGCTGCCCGCAAAGGGATCCACCACATCGGCGATCTTGGCTTCGAAGGCCAGGATCTGCTGGGTGCGAAGGGCGATCCGCGCCGAGGTTTCAGTGGGCAGCGAGAGCGCCTCATCGCGGGAGTTCGTATGCAGGCTTTGGGTCCCTCCGCACACGGCGGCCATGGCCTGCACGGTGGTGCGCACGATATTGTTGTCCGATTGCTGGGCGGTGAGCGTGCTACCGGCGGTCTGGGTATGGAAGCGCAACATTTGCGATTTTGGATCATCGGTCTTGAAGCGGTTCTTCATGATGCGGGCCCAGAGGCGCCGTGCCGCGCGGAATTTCGCGACTTCTTCGAAAAACTGGTTATGGCTGTTGAAGAAGAAGGAAAGCCTTGGAGCGAAGACTTCGAGCTTCAGCCCTGCATCCAAGGCCGCCTGAACATAGGCGATGCCGTCCCCGAGCGTGAATGCGATCTCCTGGGCCGCCGTGCAGCCCGCCTCGCGGATGTGGTAGCCACTTATCGATATGGTGTTCCAGTTGGGTACCTGGTCGGCGCAGAAGGAAAAGATGTCGGTGATGAGGCGCAAGGATTGCCGTGGCGGGAAGATGTAAGTCCCCCGAGCCATGTACTCCTTCAGGATGTCGTTCTGGATGGTGCCGCTGACCTTGCCCCAATTGACGCCTTGTTCTTCCGCAACTGCCAGATAAAGGGCCAGCAGAACCGAAGCCGGGGCATTGATGGTCATGCTGGTGCTGACTTTGTCCATGGGGATGCCGCCGAACAGCGTGCGCATGTCCTGGAGGCTGGCGATGCTCACACCCACCTTGCCCACCTCGCCCAGCGCCATGTCATGGTCGGGGTCCATGCCGATCTGGGTGGGCAAGTCGAAGGCCACGGAAAGGCCCGTGGTGCCTTGGCCCAGCAGGTAGCGGTAGCGGGCGTTGCTCTCTTCGGCGGTGGCGAAGCCTGCATATTGGCGCATGGTCCAGAGCCGCCCGCGGTAGCCGGTGGCCTGAACTGAGCGGGTGAAGGGGAATCGGCCAGGGGCCCCAAGATCCCGAAAGACATCGAAATCCTCAAGATCCGCAGGGTTGTAGTTGTTCTTGAGCCCAATGCCCGAGCTTGTCTCGAAGCGTGGATGTCTCAGCTTGGCGGGGTCTTCCGCCACCTCCATCTGCTCACGCACCTGCTTGAGAAAATCCTTCTGGTACATACCCGCTCCACATTCCCTGATCCATCCATCTTACGTTGTCCTTCGGCCGACCTTAGACCTCATGGGCGGATCCCCCGACCAAGAGGTGGGGGTCCGGGGGGGCGTAGTGAGCGAAGCGAGCAGGCGGTCCCCCCCGGATACATATCAGGGGCCGTTAGGTGGTGGCCAGAGAAGCGCTGGCCACCGCGTAACGGCCCCTAACGGGTAGAATCTTGCTACCACCCTCGAGGTTCCCATGCTGATGGCACCGCCACCGCCCTCCATCGTTCTCATCACGGGTGCCGACCTGTGGCTGGACGATGGCAGGACCGATGAAGTCAAAGCAGCCCAGGCTGTGGCTTTGCGGGGCCCGCGGATAGTGGAAGTTGGGCCTGAAGCTAACCTTGTGAAGCATTATCCAAAAGCATCCAGGGTGGAGCTGAAAGGCGGCACATTGCTCCCGGCATTCACAGAAGGCCACGCCCACGTGAGCGGACTGGGCATCGCCAAATTGGAAGCGGATTTGAGCGGGACAAAGGACTCGAATGATTCTGCCAACCGCGTCAAGGCTTGGGCCACGGAGCATGGGGATGGCTGGATCAGGGGTCGGGGTTGGGATCAGAATCGATGGCCAGGCAAGTCCTTTCCGGTTGTTTCAGAATTGGATGCCGTGAGCGGCAGCCGCCCCGCTTTTCTTACCCGCGTGGATGGACACGCCGCCTGGGTGAACTCAGCGGCTTTAAGGCTGGCAGGCATTTCCGCGACCACGCCGGATCCCAAGGGCGGCCGGATCGTACGTGACAAGAACGGAAATCCAACGGGCGTTCTGGTGGATACCGCCGTGGAGCTGGTGTCAGTACTAATACCGATGCCGTCGGAATCGGAACGCAGAAACCAGTTGCTTGAGGGCCTGCGGGAATTGCGGAATGAGGGGTTTGCGGCTGTGGCGGACATGGGAGTCAGCTTTCAGGAACTGGCCACCTACCGTGCCCTTGCTTCCGAAAATGCGCTGCCCATCCGCGTTTTCGCATACCTGAGCCACGATCCCAAACTTCTGGTCCAGGAGCTGAAGCAACCTCATTCAAGGGCCACAGCTTTCTTTCAGGTGCAGGGGGTGAAGTTCTACATGGACGGCGCCTTGGGAAGCCGTGGAGCCCGCTTAACCTTGCCCTACAGCGATGAACCAAGCACAAGCGGCCTTTGGGTGACGGACCCCGCCGATGTGCAGCGGGACGTCACCATCACAATGAAGGCAGGCTACCAGCCTGCCATCCACGCGATTGGCGACGCCGCCAATCGAACCGCCCTGGACATTCTGGAGGCAGCCAAACGGTCGTCCCACAGCGCAGGCCTCCCCCGCATTGAACACGCCCAGATCGTGGATGCACTTGATGCAGCACGCTTTGGAAAGGCAGGGATCATAGCCTCGGTCCAACCCGTGCATTGCACGTCCGATCATGCCTGGACGCCCGCAAGGCTGGGCCCCGGGCGCGTCGATGAAGCCTTCCCTTGGCGCGCTTTCCTGGATGGCGGCGCCGTGCTGGCCTTTGGGAGTGATGCTCCGGTGGAGGATCCGAATCCCTACATCGCCCTCGCCGCGGCCGAGACCCGCGAAGACCCGGAAGGTGATCCGCCCGGTGGGTTCCTGCCCGGACAGAAACTCACCCGGGTAGAAGCTCTGCGCGCCTACACAATGGGCAATGCGCGGGCCCTTGGCCGCAAGGACATGGGCCGAATCCAAAAGGGAGCCGTGGCAGACCTTCTTTGGGTGAACTCGCCCATTCTGGCTTTGAGCCCCACGGAATTGCGTAGCCTCCGGCCCGGACGGCTGTGGGTGAACGGTACCGAAGTGAACCTCCCGGCTGCGCCCTCGGCCCACTGACACCATGGACTTCATCAGCCCCCTGCCACTGGCTCCGGAAGACCGCATCTATCAGCGCGACCTTCAGCAGGCTCTGTTGGCGGAGCTGTTCCGGCACACGAAGGTGGCATTGATCTTCCTGATCCTGACGTTGGTCATCATCTGGAAACTCCTGGGCACCCTGGCGGAAAACAATCCGCTGTTGCCTTGGATCATCATGGGAACCGCAGCGATTGTGCTGATGAGGCTGTTTTCCATCCGATTGATGGAACATAGGCCCCGCTGGCTGCCCGATCCCAACGACCGCCATCTGGTCTTCATCCTTGGCAGCATGCTGATCGGGATCGCTCTTGGCAGTATCAACTTCATCATGGTGCCCCTGCTGGACCCCATCCAATTGGTGCTGCTCGGGCTGATCTGGACGGGCGTCAATTCCGTGGCGGTGCAAAGCATGGCAGCCAGCCCCCTTGCCTTCGCCTTCGACATGCTGCCAAACATGGGGACCTTCGTGGCGATTTCCTTCATCCGGCCTCCCATCGAGCACCACAGCCTTTTCTTGTTGCTGCTCATCATCTACATGATCGCCCTGCTGGTCATGTCGGTGCGGTTCCACCAAAGCCTTCGAGGTGGCATCCTGCAGGGCCTCAAGCTCGGAGATCTGGCCCTCAGAGACAGCCTGACGGGGCTGCGCAACCGGCGCTTCCTCCTGGAATTCATGGAGACGGAAGTGGAGCGCACCCTGCGCACCTGGTCCCAGAACTACGCGGGGTCTTCGCTGCCATCGAGCAGCATCGCGCTCATCATGTTGGATCTGGATAACTTCAAGAATGTGAACGACACCCATGGCCACGATGCCGGAGATGAGGTATTGCGCCAGTTTTCGCTGATCCTGCGCGATACCGTCCGCAAACCCGACCTCGTCACCCGTTGGGGCGGAGAAGAATTCGTGGTGGTGGCCGTGGATACATTCCGCACACCGCATTTGACACTGACCGAACGGATCCGCCTGGCGGTGGAGGCCCATCCCTTCAGGCTGCCCAGCGGCCATACCATCCGCCAGACCTGCTCAGTGGGCTACGCCTTCTTCCCGTTCCTGGAACGGGATCCAGAGGGCATGGCCTGGGACCAGGTCCTGAATCTCGCCGATGGGGCGCTCTATGTCGCCAAACAGGAGGGGCGCAACCGCGTGTGCGGAGTCGTGCCCGGCCCCGCCCTGCCGGACTCGCCCAGGGCACTGGTGGCGGTAGGCAAGAATCTGATGGATTCGATGAAGGCTGGGTTGGTAGCCCTGGTCCGCAGAAATTCCTGAAAACAAGCAACTGGTCCAATGGAAAATGTAATAAGTGGTCCAGTGGGAATGGCATCGGTCAGGAAAGACTAGGTGTTCAACCCTCCCAAAGGATCCCAAATGCGCAATCGCATCCTCCCCAGCTTTATCCTTGGCGCCGCCATGACCTTCGGAGCCATCCCGGCCGCTCGCGCCCAGGTCACCCATCTAAGCGTTGCTCCCAAGCAGATGGTGAAAATCAACTACTTCGGATTCTGGGACGGCACCACGTTCACGGCCCAGTGGTCCGACTACCAGTTCGGCGTTTTGTCGGGCGATGGGACCAAGAGCTTTGTCGTGCCCAAGGGCAAGACTTTGATCCTCACCGACATCGAAGTCACCATCCGCTGTCAATCAGCGGTAGCATCCGCGCCCAGCATCCAACTGGGCGCCTATATCGCGGACCCCGCAGGCAATGCGGTGTCCATCCTCAACCGGTTCGTCCCGACCCGGCAGACCGTGGGCTATGAAATGCAGCGGACCCCCATGACCGCTGGTTACGCCATCCCCGAGGGCTATCAGATCGTGGTGGATCCGATTGATCCAGCGGTAGGGGTGCCCACCCACTACTTCAGGCGCGTGAATTTCCTGGGCTACTACGCCGAGTAGTTCTTCCCGGCTGATTCGTTAGCGACAAGACGAAGGGCCATGGTTCCTGCACAATGGAGCGTGACTCGGACCTCTGGCCCTCGGGGCTTCGCCCCCGCTATTCGCTACGCTCATACGGTCCTATTCTCCCTACGCTATGCTACGGTCGAATGGTGGCCCTTCGTCCCGATATCCCCCTTCTTGCGCCGAGCATCCTCTCGGCGGATTTCGCCAAACTTTCTGATGCCCTTGCGATGCTTGAGGCATCTGGCGCGGAAGTCGTCCATGTGGATGTCATGGATGGGCGCTTCGTGCCGAACATCACCATGGGAATGCCCGTGGTGGCGGCCATGCGCAAGATCACAAACCTGCCACTGGATTGCCATCTGATGATTGTTGAACCCAGCCGCTATGCACTGGAGTTCGTGGAGGCCGGTGCATCCTGGGTGTCCGTGCACCAGGAAGCGGATCCGCACCTCCACCGGACGCTGGATTCCATTCGCAAGGCAGGCGCTAAAGCGGGAGTGGCGCTGAATCCCGGCACTCCGGTGGAGACCTTGATTGATCTCTTCGGCTGTTTCGATTTCGTGCTGCTGATGAGTGTGAATCCCGGTTTTGGCGGCCAGAGTTTCATTCCACGGATCCTAGATAAAGCAAGGCGTCTGGATGCCCTGCGCACAGAACGCAAATCGCCCTTTCTCCTCCAGGTGGATGGTGGCGTGAGCCTGAAGAATGCAGCCGATCTGGTACGGGCCGGTGCCGACTGCCTGGTGGCTGGCAACGCGGTCTTCAAGGCCCCGGATCCAGTGGCGGCCGTCCATGGACTTCAGGCAGCGATCAGGACTGCTAGAACAAAATAGTGGAAGTTAAGAATATAAATGACTTATATGATTAACTGATCCCATCTTAACCCGAAAAATCGGTCAGCAGACCAACGTAGACCGGGATCGCTTACGCCTCTCATTGTGAAGGGCCTTGTAGGCAGGAAATAGCAACCGCTCTGAAGTATCCATGCGCAGCACCAATAGGCCTTTCAGCGATATCCAATCACCTTGGAGGTCTCCAATGGGGCCTTCAAGGCCCAGCCAATGATCGAAAAAGGCCTGGGCGAGTTCTGCACAGCTACGGATCGGGTAGACCCATTGGTTCATGATCGAGGCAATATCGGCTCTCCGCCTGGCTTCTACGTCGAGGCTCGCCACAAGCAGATCGTCCTCCACTCGGAGGTGGAAGAGCACCCGCACCTGAAGCGAAACCAGCAGATTCAAACCCTTGTCTGAATGAAGCTCCTCGGGCTTGATGACTTCAAGCAGCTCGCATATGCCCTGGCGTTGGATCGAAAGATTATGGATCAGGGGGAAACCGAGGGATGTCATGTCTCGGCTCAGAGCACGAAGGTCATTGCAGGGCGAATATAAAGGTGGCTCATGTGGTTCTCCTCCACCACATGTGTACGATGACAATTGGACTACCCTATAGACCAGTTCTGCAATTCATCATTAGACCACTTGGAAACATCAACTCCCATGCGCCTTCGCGATCTTGCCATAAGCCTTGACCCAAGCGCCAAGGAGTCATTTCAGCTTCAGATCACGCGGGCTTTGGGATTGGCCATCCGGAATGGGCGGATCAAACCCGGCATGGCGCTTCCAGGGTCCCGGCAGATCGCGGAAGAACTGGGGGTCCACCGCAACACCGTGCTCGCAGCGCTAAGGGAATTGGAGGCCGAGGGCTGGATCGAAACCAGGCGTGGCAGCGGCACCTTCGTCACTGTCACCTTGCCAGATCTCACTCCTTACGCCTGGGGCAATCTCGACGAAGAGCACAAACTTCCACCCTCGGATCCGGGGTATGACATGCCCGCTCAGCTGAGTCCCATCACGGAGCCGTTTCAGGCCTTGATGGACTTGTCGGAAGGACTGGCGGACGCGCGGCTCGCACCGACCGAAGCCATGGGGCGCGCCTACCAGCGGGCCATCCGGCTTCATGGCAACGAACTGCTCCAATATGGCGAGCCCAAGGGCAACATCATGCTGCGTCAAGCCCTTTCGGACATGCTTTCCGAGCGGCGCGGCCTCGTGACCGATCCGGATCAGATCCTGGTGACTCGCGGCAGCCGCATGGCACTGGACCTTGTGACCCTCTCCCTCTTCAAGCAGGGTGGCTCCGTCGCGGTAGAGGATCCGGGCAACCGCGCTGCATGGGAAACCATGCAGCAGAGTTCCGGCGTCGTCCTGCAACCAGTGCCCGTGGACGAAGAAGGAATGAACCTGGATGCGCTGGAAGCCCTGCTCGAGAAACAGCGCGTGGATCTCGTCTACCTCACACCCCACCATCAGAACCCTACGACCGTCGCCTTGAGCCCCAACCGGCGAATGCGCCTGCTGGAGCTGGCCCAGCGGTACCGGATGGCCGTCCTGGAGGATGATTACGATTTCGAGTACCAGTACGATGGTGGATCCATGCTCCCCTTGGCCAGTGGAGATCCAACCGGGCAGGTGATCTACATGGGTTCCTTGAGCAAACTCATCGCGCCGGGGGTGCGCCTTGGTTTCCTGGTGGCTCCCAAGGGACTTGTCGAACGTTTGGCCCGGGTGCGGCTGCGCATGGACTGGCAGGGGGATCGCGTTCTGGAGTGGGCCGTGGCGGATCTATTTCGCGATGGGGACATGGCGCGGCACACCCGAAAAGTGCGTAAAGCCTATGAAGAACGGCGGGACCACCTTGTCGGCTGCCTGCACGATGATCTGGGTGATGCCTTGTCCTTCAGCGTGCCTGAAGGCGGGCTCGCGCTTTGGGCTCACGCCAAGCCGGGCCTCGACCTCGAGGCATGGGTTCAGCGCTGCAGGCAACAGAGCCTGATCATCCAGCCCGGCAGCCATTTTTCCTTCGGCCGGAGCCCGCTGGGCGCCACTCGATTGGCCTTCTCCCAATTCGAGCCGCGGCAACTGGAGAATGCCGTGCGGCGCATGAAGGCGTGCCTCTGAGGTCAATCCGGAACAGCCGGGTCCGGCCAGTCGCCGAAGGCCGCGTGAAGGATCGCTTCAGCCTGCTCGCCACGGCTGGCCCTCCAGGTGGCTTCACTCAGATCCAGGCCCACATTGTGCCCCCAACCATGGCCACTCAGTTCCAGAGCGCCGTCCTTCAGTGTTTCAGCTGTGCAGGCATTGCTCGGCCAGACGGTCCAGCCGAAGGCTCTACCTGCAGCCAGACGAAGGGACTCCACGGCGAATGGACCTGAAATCCCCAACATCATGCCTTTTTGCCCAGATTTCACTCCTGGTGCGACGCTTTCCTTGAGATTGCGCACCTGAGCGGCGCTGAGGTGGCGCGTCCAGTTCGCCCAACGGTCTCCGGGAACTGTTTCCGATGTGCCCGGTTCCAAGGGTCCGTTCCCCCAAACTTCCATGGGCGAAAGCGGCTGCCCTCCCTTGGATCCTGTGAAGAAGGCAAATTCTGGGCTGATCCTCAGAGCAACCGCCTGAGCCGCGGCTTTGGCCGTTTCCCGGCTGCCCATGCCGCGCACGACGGCACAGTGGGTCAGGGGACAAAGGCTGCCGTCCGGGTGGTGACCATGCGGGTGGGCTGCGAGCCAGAGGCGCAGTACCGAAGCCAGGGCCCGCCTGGCCTCAAAGGGGGTCCGGTCACCCAATTCACCTGCCACTGCGGCCGCCACCCAACCTTCCCCGGAGGTGGTCCATGCCACCGTCCACCCCCTGGGTCTTGCCCGCGCGATCAGTTCACCTCGCACCGACACCGCCGCGGAATTCGTCATGAACCGGACCGGACCTTGGAAACGGTAGGTACGCCCGGAACGATGAGGAAGTGCCCTCCCGTTGACAACCAGCCGTGCTGGAAGGCGCTCAGCCGGCCACTGAACGGTCACCTGGGCGGGAACAGGCGGAAGGTTCATTTTTTCTTGAGAAGAAGGATTTCCTTCATACGGGCGAGGCCTTCCGCCTTTCCCCGGCCTCGAGGCAGATGCAGCACCACTGAACGTTCGCCATTGCTGCCAGCCACCCAGGCCGAGGTCACGCCCGGATCACCTGGCACCGGGGCCGTTCCACTCTTGAACCACCAATCCGAACCCTTGACGATCCATCCATCGAATACTCCGCCCATCAGCCGTTTGCAAAGAGAGAGAAGCTGTTCCTGATCCGGGTCGGAGAGCCACTTGGCCATGGCCAGAGGTGTCGTGCGAAGCAGATCGCCATCGCCAATCCACTCTCGGCCAAGCACCGGCATGGTTTCTCCAGCTTTCAGCCGGGTTCCCAGAAAGGGCTTGAAGATCTGTTCCATCCGGTATCTCGCGGCTCCATCGCCATAGTCTTTCTTCCAGCGTTCCGCGGATTCCATGCTCCATGCCAGGAACGCCAGGTTGCAGCTTTCCAAAGTAGCCTTGGCAAGATCGACTTTCCCGTGGCCCTTCCGATTCCAGCATTGAACTCCATTCAATTCGCCTTTGCATTTGAAGCTGACCATCCTCGAGGCCCATTCATCACCTTCGAGCCGCAACCAGACCAGCTTTGCCAAGCTGCCCATCGGAGCCTCTTTCGAGCCTTCCCCGAATCCTTGGCAGGTTCCATCCGCCGAGGCCCATGCGAAACCCTCGCCTGGTTGGAGGACCGGCGCAGCTGGTCCTGGAGCGGGTGTTTCTGGAGCCTGGGCCGACAAACAGGAGCCAAACGCCCAGACAAGGCCAACCACCCGTAGCATTCTTTTCATACAGCCTCTGGGTCCAATTGAAGTGAAAGGTCCAGATAAGTGCCCTCGCCGATGTTCCTCAATTCCATGGCGGCCTGGTAGGAGGACATGAGTTGGAGGCAGGAAGGCAGTCCCGGGCCTGGTTTGCGGACTCCCAACACCAGATCTTC
Source organism: Holophagaceae bacterium (assembly GCA_025358435.1). Taxonomy (GTDB): domain Bacteria; phylum Acidobacteriota; class Holophagae; order Holophagales; family Holophagaceae; genus JANXPB01. Next base: position 16,940 of record JANYJQ010000097.1, on the reverse strand, counting down.
CTCAGAGGGATCCTCCCGCAAACCGGAGAAGGGCTCGAAGGCATGGCTCAGGCCATCTGGCGGAATGGGACCGCCCTCGTCTTCTATCTCCAAGTGGTAACGCCCCCCGGCCATGGTGGTCCGGACCAACAAAGAGGGGGAGGGTGTGGGACCGCCCAGGGCATGGCGCACCATTTGAGCGACTGTTTCGGAAAAATCTTCATAAATGCCGAAGACCTTTGCCTCCTTGGCCCCGATCTCGAGCCTCAAGCCCCGATCCCCAAGATGTCCCTCGATGGACATCAACTCCAATTCCTGGGTCAACAGATCGTCCAAATGGATCCATTCAGGACGGGCATTGTCCTGCTTGCCCACCCGACGGGTGAGGGCCTTCACCAAGCTCGCTATCTGGCCTACGGAATCCCTGATCTGAGCCACGGAGTGTTTCCATTCACCGCTTCCCTGCTCCATCTCATCCAGGGCTGAACTTTGAATCTGGAGTGTGGACACGGGCGCCTGCAGACGCTTGGTCATTTTCTGGAAGAGGTCCCCCAGAATGGCCTGGCGTTCACGCAGGCTGAGGGCTGCCTGAGCCTGGTGAACCTCCATGTAGGCAGACTCGACGATTTCATAACTGGAAGCCAAAGCGCGTGAACTCTCGCTCAGGCTGAAGATCAATTCCGCGTTCTGGAGGCTGACCTGGGCCAATCCGCCGATCAAAGCGACGAGCTCAACTTCGAAGGGCAGGAAAGGACGATCCGCCTCGCGGCTCAGAGTCCAGAATCCCCACAATTCGCCTTCGACCTGCCGGTGGGGCATGGGAAGCAGCAGGGACTGAGACGGCTGGCCCCAGAGTCCCAAAGCCATTCCCGGATCCCAGTACGGGGACTGCAATAAATTTTCGCCGAACAGGGGGCCCTCGTTCATAACGCTCTTCAAGCGGGTTGGCAGGACATGGTCGCCGCGCACGGGGGGAGTCATTTCAATTCCGTTTTCCGTCCACCGCTGTCCCTCGAAATATCCGCCATCCGCTTGTACTCGGAATGCATGGAGCATGCGCAGGCCGAGATCCTCCTGGGCCCTGCCAATGATTCGCGCGAGCAGGGACCTCGGGTCGGGCTCTGCGACCATGCTCTGGCTGAGAGCCAGCAGCCGCGATAAGTTGCGATTGCGGATCTCCAGGGCTTCTTGCGCTTCCTGAAGTTTTCGGTTGGAGCCCTGGGCTTCCTTCAGACGGGCCTCTAGGTGCTCGACGATTTGCTGGCTGAACTGCCGCAGCACCACGCCTTCCCTTCCCTGGTCTACCTTGTCCCGCTGGCCTCCAAGGTAGGCTTCAACCTGGGCCGTGAATTGAAATGGATCAATGGGTTTGGAAATGTAGCCGTCGCACCCGGACACCAGCGCCGTTTCGCGGTCTATCTTCATGGTTTTCGCGGTCAGGGCGATTATGGGAATGCCGTTCAGATCCGCATTCTGGCGCAACTTGGTGGCCACTTCAAACCCAGAGAGGCCAGGCAGGTTGATGTCCAGTAAAACAAGCGCCGGCTTCAGCTCCACCGCCATCTGATATCCCTGCAGGCCCTCCTCGGCCCAATGTAGGTCATAGCCAGCCTGCCCGAGCAGCCGCTGCACCAACCGCCAATTGACCGGATTGTCTTCGATGCAAAGGATCTTCAGCTTCGGACTCATAGAACGCTTTCATGGAGTAGGCCGTTGCGGTGGGATGACTCGATCATTGTGATGCTGGACCGGCATAAGTGGCCGAAACAAAATAACCAGAACGGCAGGGGTTATTTTGCAACGGCCACTAATGGCATCTCGATGATGAAGGTGCTGCCCTTGCCCTTCACGCTTTCGGCGCGGATATGCCCATTCATGAGACCCATGAACTTCTGGCTGATGGCAAGGCCCAGGCCTGTTCCCCCGAAGCGGCGGGTGATGCTCCCATCCACTTGCTGAAAGGGCTTGAAGAGGCGTTCCATCTCATTTTCGTTCATACCGATGCCTGTGTCGCGGATTCCAATTTTCAGGTTTCCCTCTTCGCAAGAAGCAAAAAGGGTCACTTCCCCCTCTTCGGTGAACTTTACGGCATTGCCAACGAGGTTCGTCATCACTTGTTTGAGGCGGTTCGGGTCACCCAGGACCTTCACCGACCAATCCGGGCGCTTGAAGGTGAGCGTGATGGGCTTTTTCCTGACCAGGCCCACGGCAAGGGACATGACTTCTTCGATCAGGGCCAGGGGATTCACCTCCTGAAGATCCAGCTCCATCTTGCCTGCTTCGATCTTGGAGAGGTCCAGGATGGAATCAATGTGCCCCAACAGCTGTGTGCCGTTCTGAAAGATGATCTGGAGATCTTCCCGCACATCCGGGGCCACCCGATCATCCACTTCCTGCATGAGCATCCCGGAAAAACCTATGATTGCGTTCAGGGGCGTACGAAGCTCGTGGCTCATGTTGGCCAGGAATTCATCTTTCATCCGGTCGGCCTGCTGGCGTTTCTGGTAGCTGTCCATAAGGCTGAGATTCGCCTCTCGCAGCTCCCGGGTCTTATCCTCGACTTTGGACTCCAACGTATCCGCCCAGGCCTTCAGCTCCCCCCGGCTCTGTTCCAGCCCCTTGGTGCGTTCCTGGACTAATTGCTCAAGATTCGCCCTGATTTCCTCGAGCTCCCAGATGGTCTCCATGAGCTGCCGGGTCCGCTCCTGGACCCGATATTCCAACAGGCGGTTCTGGCGCTCGATCTCGTCCCGGCTGACCCTGAGCTTGTTGGTCATGACCTGGAAATTCCGGCTCAACTCCTCCAGCTCATCATGGGAACGGGCGTCCACCGGCACGTCGTCGAAATTGCCTTGGGCCACCAACTGCGCTGCATTCGTCAATTGAATGATGGGCTTGAGGTAGCGGCGGGACATGAAGGCCGTGATGACAACTCCGAATCCCATCGTCGTGAGTCCGACAATCAGGCTCAGGCGGAAATTATCATTCACGGTTCTTTGTGTTTCCTCCGTGCTGAATCCAATCACCAGCATTCCCGGTGTTTTAGGTTTATTGCGGAAAATGACTGGGGATATAGCCACCATCACGCCTTCCTCGGGCCGGGCGATAACTTTGGCGTCACCCTTGCTGTTTGCGTACCCATCGGCCCAGGTTGGAGTGTTCAAGGTCGAATCCATCCGATTGCCAGCGGGGTCGTAGACAACGCTGAAACTGAAGGCAGGGAGATGCTTCACGCCCTCCAGCACATTCGCAATGTCATCGCGGGTTCCAGCGCTGACCGCGGGAGTCAGCGCATAGCTGGCCGTTTCCGCAACCTGGCGGGCGCTCAACTCCGCCTGTTTCCGGATCTGCGACTCGACACGCCGCGGATAGTACACGACGTTGAATGCAAAAAAGCTGAGCACCAGCAAACCAAGTATGAAGCCCAGCTTCGTCTTGATTGAAATGCGAAGCATGGCTCGAAGTGTAAAGCTATTAGCGGCCTTCCAAGAAGTGAAACCGTGCGGTTCCGTACCGGCGGGTCTCGGTGAGTTCCCATCCTGGCTTCAAGTCCAGTTCTGTGCGTTCATCCGTCTCCCACACCAGGATCCCGTCCTTTGCCATCCAGGGACGGATTTGAGCGGCGAGTTTCCCCCAGAATTCAGCTGAACGTTCGTAGGGGGGGTCGGAAAAAACCACAGACACTCCTGAAAAGGTCTCCGGACTCAGTTTCAGGACATCCTTGGACAAAATGTTGACGCCACCATTCTTCAGATTCCTGAGCAGGAAGGGCCGGGGCTTTGCCTCAACGCAGGTGACGGGGCCATAGCCCCTTGAATGGGCTTCGAGGGCCACGGCTCCAGTGCCGGAGAAGAGATCCACGAACGGACCAATGGGCCAGGCCTGCAAGATCGAGAAGAGCGCCTCGCGGGCCCGGTCCGCGGTGGGGCGGACATCCAGTTCCCCTTTGGCTGGCCCCTCCAACCGGCGGCCCTTCAATGACCCGGCGATGATTCGCATTACCGGCCCCTAAGCACGCTCAGAAGGCCCATCGGAGCAGGATCGTGCCCCAGGTGAGGCCAGCGCCGAAAGCCGAGAGGAGCACCAGGTCCCCTTTCTCCATGCGGCCAGCTTCTTTCGCTTGGTGCAGGGCCGTGGGGATCGTCGCGGCGGTGGTGTTGGCGTAGCGATCAATGTTCACGACCATGCGGTCGCTGGCCAATTCCAGTCGCTTGGCGGCCGCATCCATGATCCGCAAATTGGCCTGGTGCGGCACGAACAATTTCAAATCGGCGGGTAAAAACCCATTGCGATCCAGCATGGCGCGGCTGCCTTCGGCCATCTCCCGCACTGCGAACTTGAAGACCTCTGCACCGCTCTGGTGGACGAAGTGCTCCTTGGCATCCACCGTTTCATGGCTGGCGGGTTTTCTCGACCCTCCCGCAGGCATTTGCAGGATGCACCCGCCGCTGCCGTCGATGCGATGCTCGAAATCGATGAGGCCGAGACCTTCTGCCACGGGTTCAAGAATCACCGCGCCGGCGCCATCGCCGAAGAGCACGCAGGTGGCGCGGTCTTCCATGTTGATGATGGAGCTCATGACATCCACCCCCACCACCGCCACTTTCGAATAGCCACCCGAAGCGACCAGCGCGGCTCCTGAAGTGAGGGCATAGAGAAACCCGGAACAGGCCGCAGAGAGATCGAATCCGAAGGCGTTCTTCGCGCCGATGGCATCCTGGACGCGGCAGGCCGTAGCCGGGAAAAGAGTATCGGGTGTCACCGTGGCCACAATGATCACTTCCAACTCATCTGCCTTCATGCCTCGTTGATCCAGCGCCATTTGCAGGGCTGGAATGGCGAGATCTGAAGCCCCCATGCCCTTTTCGACCCACTGGCGGGATCCAATGCCGGTCCTGGATCGAATCCACTCATCGTTGGTCTCCATCACCCTGGATAGGTCTTCATTGGTGACTTTGCGATCCGGATAGTGCTGGCCAGTGGCGGTGATGCCAACGGGACGGGCGAATTGACGAGCCAAACGAACCTCCAAGCCAAACCCTTGATTGTGACGGCAAACCGCGAAGACGCCAAGGAACCACCAAGGCACGAAGGGAACCACAAAGAAAAAAGAAAAATAATGGACCACAAAGACACAAAGACACAAAGAATGACTGCTGATGCAGACGATTGTTTTCTTTGTGTCTTCGTGTCTTTGTGGTCGGCTTTTTATCTTCAAGCTTTTCTTCGTGGTTCATTTTCCCTTCGCGGTCCCTTGGAGTCTTGGTGGTCATGCGCACGCTTGCTGTTCTCCCTTCGCGTTTCCAGGCCTCGCGTTTTCCGGGCAAACCCCTGGCGTTGATTGCCGGAAAGCCCATGATCCAGTGGGTCTTCGAGGCCGCATCCAAGGCCTCAGGCGTCATGCGGGTGGTGGTGGCCACCGATGACGACCGTATCGCCTCTGCCGTGCGGGGGTTCGGCGGCGAGGCCGTGATGACCGACGCGGCCCTGCCATCAGGAACAGACCGCACAGCCGCCGCGCTGGCCGCGCTTGAGGATTCGGGCGAAACCTTCGATTGCGTGCTGAACATCCAGGGCGATGAGCCCGCCATGCATCCAGACACTGTTTCATCGGTCGTGGCGTTGATGCGGGACAACCCGGATCTGTCCATGGGGACCGCGGCCTGCCCTTTCGCGAATACCGATGAACTGTTCAATCCCAACGCTGTGAAAGTCGTCACCGACGATCACCATCGGGCTCTTTATTTCAGCCGCAGCCCCATCCCCTATATCCGTCACTCCAGCCTTTTCGAACCCGATTTCCGGCCTTGGATGAGCCATGAACAACTCGGCCTCTTCAAGCGCCATTTGGGGCTCTACGCCTACCGCCCGTCGGTCCTGAAAGCCTTTACCAAGCTGCCTCCCCATCTGCTGGAGCAGACCGAAATGCTCGAGCAGCTCCGCGCCCTGGCGGCAGGCATTCCCATTGGCGTGGCGTTCACGCCGTTCTTGAGCATCGGCGTGGATGTGCCAGGCGATGTCGCTGCAGCCGAAGCCCTGCTAAGGGAGCGCGGACTCGCGTAAACTGGATGATCCTGGGTCTTGAGCCTCAAGCCGACGGCCCAGCGCCCCAAAGCCCTGCTCATGGAGTGATCGTGTCCCATCACAAAGTCGTCATTATCGGCACCGGCCCCGCGGGATACACGGCGGCCCTTTATGCTTCGCGGGCGAACCTCGAACCCCTGGTGTTCGAAGGCGTCCAACCCGGCGGTCAACTCACGATCACGACTGAAGTCGAAAACTTTCCCGGATTCCGCAAGGGGATCATGGGCCCGGAACTCATGGAAGAGATGCGCGAACAAGTGCTGCGTTTCGGAACCATCATTAAAAGCGAAACCGTGCTCGAAGCGAACCTATCGGCGCGGCCTTTCATCCTGAAAACGGACAAAGCGGAATACACGGCGGACTCCGTGATCATCGCCACGGGCGCTTCAGCCAAATGGATGGGCATCGGCAAGGATCAGCAGTTGTCCATGAGCGGCGGCGGCGTCAGCGCCTGCGCCACCTGCGATGGCTTCTTCTTCCGTGGCAAGGAAATCGCGGTGGTGGGTGGCGGTGACACGGCCATCGAGGAAGCGACCTACCTCACCAAGTTCGCCTCCAAAGTCAACCTCATCCATCGGCGGGACAAGTTGCGGGCCTCGAAAGCCTTGCAGGACAGGGCTTCCAAGAACGAAAAGATCGTCTTCCATTGGAACAAAACCGTGGAGGATGTGCTCACCTCCAGCGTTGAGACGCCGCTTGGCGAGAAAGTCGAAAAAATCCGGGCGTTGAAGCTCAAGGACACAGTGGATGGAACCAGCTCGGAGCTGAAGGTCGAAGGCCTTTTCGTGGCCATTGGCCATGAGCCCAACACCGGCCTTTTCGTCGGCCAGCTGCCCATGGACGAGACTGGATATCTGAAGGTCGAAGGTGCTTCGAGCCGCACAGCAATTCCAGGCGTGTTTGCCTGCGGCGATGTGCAGGACCATGTCTACCGACAGGCCATCACTGCGGCCGGCTCTGGTTGCATGGCGGCAATCGACGCGGAACGATGGCTCGCTGCCAATGGAATCGTGGAATAGGACTGCCTTGGATCAAAATTCGGAAGCCACCCGCCGCTTTTCCTCCATAATGACGGCACTGAGATAAGGCTCAATCGTGCTTTCGAAGGACCAGACCCTAGGGAAGTACCAGATCCTCGACCGCCTTGGGGCAGGCGGCTTCGGCACCGTGTACCTGGCCATGGACACCTGGGTGAACCGCAAGGTGGCGCTCAAGGTGCCACACCAGCAGCAGGAAGAGATCGTGGACCTGCTCAAGGAACCGCGCATCATGGCGGCGCTCAAGCATCCCAACATCGTCGAACTCATCACCGTGGAGCGAAAGAACGGCACGTTTTTCATGGTGCTGGAATTCATCGAAGGCGAAAGCCTGGACCGGCTCATCCGCAAGGAGCGCACCCTTGCGCCGTCCAGGGCGCTTGAAATCGGCCTGGACATCTGCTCGGCCATCGCCTTCGCCCACGCCAACCAGATCCTGCACCGGGATCTGCGCCCCGCGAACATCCTGATGACGCGGGACGGAGTCGCCAAGGTCACGGATTTCGGCACCAGCCGCATCCTTGAAATGCAGAAAGACGGCTTCGCGCGCACCCGCATCGGCTCCCCTCCCTATATGGCGCCCGAGCATTTCCGGGGCAGGGCCGTCTTCCAAAGCGATCTTTGGTCCTTGGGCATCACCATGTACGAAATGCTCACGGGCACTGTGCCGTTTTATGACGCGGATCCGCTGAAGATCGCCCAGGCCTTCCAGACTCAGCCCATCGTCGCGCCGCATCTCAAGAATTCAAATGTCCCGAAACAGCTTTCTGAAGCTGTCATGAAGGCTCTGAGCGTGAATCTTGGCGATCGCTACCTCAGCGCCCAAGCGATGCTCGATGCATTAAAAGTTTTAAAAAATGGCGTCGCGAAGGATACCCGTCCTATGGGATCAGCGGTCATGAGCCCGTCGGCCACCGGTGGCATCCCCGTTTCCCGGCCTTCTGCTTCATCCAACACGCAGCAACGGCTATGCCGATACTGCTATCGTCCCATGGCTCGCATGGCCAGTACCTGCCCGAGCTGCGGCGAGAAGAACTGACATGGCCGCGGGGATTCCAGAGGGAGGCGTGGCCAACGCGGGGTCCGAAGAAATTCCCGTCAAACCGCCAAATATTTCAAAACCAGGGAAACGGTGGCCACGGCGGATTGCCTACTTCCTCGTGGCAGGTGGACTGGCCGCGGGTGGAGCGGCCTGGCTGGCGCACCAGCGCTTTGTAGGAGATTTCGCCCTGCGGAAAATCGGCGAGCTTGTGAAGGACGAAACTGGTCTCACCTTCGATGCCCGCAACCTCGACGTAAGGCTGTTCTCGGGGCTGGTGACCGTAGATGACATCCGTTTGGGTGGAGATCTCTTGAGGATTCAACGCCTCGAATTCCAGGGGGATCTGCTCAGCCTGTTGGGTGACCACCCGAACATCCATCGAGTCCTGATTTTGCGCCCTGAATTCCGCCTCGACTCCAAGCGATTGGCTGGGCTGAAACTCAAATCCCACCCTCCTCGCAAAGACACTCCCCAGTTCAGGCTGGACGTCTTCGTAATTAAGGATGGCTCTATCGAGGTCCGCGAACCGGAATGGCAGTTGCCTGAGGCCCATTCTGCCTTCTGGATCCAGGGGAAAGGTCTTGGTCCCAATAGCTGGCGGATCGAATTCAAAGCCACGGACATGGCTATTCAAGCCCCGGGCGGCATGGCCAAAGGCCACGCCGAAATCACCGCGGACCTCTCTGAAAACATCCTGAGGCTCTTGAAAGGCCAGGTTGCATTAGGCAAGCAGGTGATCGAGGCGAGCGGTACATTCGAGCCCAAATCAGAACGGCTATCTGCCAAGACCAGATCTGTTTGGGATCTTGCTTCCGTCTTGGAATTGGGGTTCCCAAAATCCAAGGCCACCACGAACGGCCAGATCGACGCCACTCTTGGGATTGAAGGCACTTTCCGGAAACCCATTTGGAATCTGCATCTGCAGTCGGGCAACCTTGGTCCAGGCGTGATGGATCTCTCCCCGGGCCGGATGGAATTCAAGGCCAACGGAAACCTTCAGGAAGCGACAATCCACGACCTCGCCTGGCATTCCGAGAATGCTGATCTCACCCTTGAAGGTCAATGGAAAAAGGGGGTCCGAACCACCGTTTCATTGAAGGCCACGAATGTAGATCTCAATCCTCTCGCGGCTTTTTCACGTGTTGGGCAGGCGAAGGATCTACGGGCATTCCTTGAAGCCGAAGCAGAGCTTCCGGGGGATCCCTGGGACAAGGGCCTGCGGATGGATCTCCTGAAAGCCCAGACCACTGGTCACATCCAACATATGGGCAGCCAGGTGGGGGACTTCAAGACCAGTCTGGAAAAAGGCCAGCTCAATCTCAATTCTCTCAATCTGCACCTAGAGGACTTGAATCTCCAAGTCCAAGGCTCCGGGCAGATCGGTCCCAAAGGCATCGATCACATGCAGGCTGACGGCAAAATAGACACGGAGGCAGCGAAAGTCGCAACCGTGCTTCGTGCCTGGAATGTAGTGGACCTCGATATGGCTGGTCGAATCCATGCAGACGTGGATCTTGCCTTTCATCAACCCCAAGGTTTGAACTTGAATGGCGCGATTGAATTGCTGAATCCGCGCTGGCACGGCGCCACCGCGGATCGGCTTTCGGGGAAAGTCCAGATGTTGGGAAGCAGCATGAACATCCAGGACATCGAAGTCGCTAAAGGAGAAGGCCGCGGCTTTGGCGATATCTGGCTCACCTGGGCTGATCATCCAAGAAACACCAAACAATTCGAATCCTGTTTCCGAATCTCCAGGCTGCCCATTTCCGAGGGCCTGAAGGCAGCCGATCAGGGTGACCTTCCCATCGAGGGAACAGGCAGTGGCTGGGTCCGCATATGGGGACCCTATGACTCGCTTCTTCTGCAGGGAGACGGCCTGGCTGAGGATGCCACCGCCTACCACCTGAGCATTCCAGCGGCTTCGGCGGATTTCCGGATGGACCTGGCGAACGATCGCATTTCCTTGCCGGAGTTCCGCATCGCCGAGTCCCCAAGTGGATTGTCTCTGGCTGAAGAGATTCCCCAGGGACTTCTCGCCTTGAAAGGCAATCTTGAGTTGGATCTGAACCGGAACTCCTGGTGGGGAAGTGTTGGCGGCACTCTGGATTCGGGCCTGATTGGAATCCCTGGGCCTCGCATCCAAGCTGATGTGGAAGGCAAGGTCGAAGGCAGTTGGGAAAACGCGTTCGGCCCCATGTCGCTACCCAATGGTGAAGTGAAATTCAGCCGCACACGCATCTTCGCCGGGGACCAGAGCATCGAGAACATCGAAGGCATGATTCAATCCGATCGCGGTGCCATGCAAGGACGGATAGGCCAAAGCGGAGCCGCCTCCAAAATCCTCGAACTGGCCGCTTGGAACGATGCGGGCACCCTTCGAGCTGGGGGTCATCTCCTTCTGGACGCCACTACCATCGACACACCTCGCTTGGCCGCACGCATCACCCAGGACCTGATGGAGGATCTGCGTCTGGAAGCGGATATTTCAGCCACTTGGGAACCGGAGGGATTTCACTGGCAGGGCCGCGTGAATCAGCTGCTCGCGAGATTCCCGGCCTTCGATCTGATCCAAGCCCAGCCTGCCTTCATCCACGGCAACCTTGAAGCCGCCCAGATCGATCTTCCAATGGAGGCCCAGGAACGATCATCAAGCCGCACTGGCGCCCCGGTTTCCACGGGCTACCTCAGCCTGAATGGGTTGGTGCCTTTCTCTACCACCGGACCCCTGGCCCTCCAGGCCAAGGGGTCTGCTGATCTTGGCGAGTTGAAAACCATCCTAGATGGCTTGATGGAAGTGGATCCCTATAGCCTTCTGGCGGACCTGCAGCCTTCAGGCTCCACAAAGGTGGACTTGCAACTTCAGGGCACTCCTGTTGAACCGCAATTGGATGGGACGCTCCAGCTTCAGGGCGGCCGCATCCGCGTGGCCACCTATCCCCAGAGCGCGGAAAACATAAATGTCACAGTCCATTTTCATGGCCGTGAAATCGGTATTCCCGAAGCTGAGCCCCTGCGCGGGCAGTTGGCCCAGGGAAGCCTCACGGCCTGGGGATCGGCGCTTTGGCAATTGGGAGGCCTGGCCAGTTACGATCTCAAGGCGAATCTGGTCGATTTCCAGCTCCGCGACGTGCCCGCGGGATTCGAAGTGGGCGGAAGCATGCAGGCCCGGTTATCAGGAAACGATCAGGATGGCGGGCTGCTTAAAGGATCCATCAGGGCCGAACGGATGATCTACCGCGCTGATATCAATCTCTCGGACATCCTCCTGAATTCGACCACTGGCACCACAGCCCTTTCCAGCTTCGATCCGGACGATCCCATGGCCCGCATCAAACTGGATCTGGATCTGAAATTGAACCAGCCATGGCGATTCGATACGAATCTGTTGAAGCTCGAAGGCATTCCTCAAGGATCCTTCAAGGTGCTAGGCACCCTGGCCCGGCCTGGACTCAAGGGCAAGATGGAGTTCATCCCAGGCGGAAGCCTCACGAATCTGCTGCCGGCCGGGGATGTGACGGTGGAACGGGGCTCCATTGATTTCAACGACCCCATGCAATTCAACCCCTTCATCAATGTGCAGGGCCGCATCGACGTTCCACCCTACCTGGTGAACATGAGCATCATGGGGCGGGTGGATCAATTGACAGTGACGCTCTCTTCGACGCCAAGTCTCCGCCAGGATGAGATCACCGCCATTCTGGTCGATCCGGCCGCCGCGCCCATTATCGGCTCTACCATTGGAGGCAGCTCTCAAAGCGCGCTCAACTACGGGATCGCTTCTGCTGGTTCGGGTCTATTCACAACCTTGGCCCTTGCAAAAATCCAGGAGCAATTGCGCAAGACTTTCAAATTGGATCGCGTAAGCGTCTCGCCCCGCACCGGTGCCACCGGCACAGCAGAAGTCAGCATCACGCTGGGCAAGACTTTCGATATCTTCAGCCGACGGACACCTCTCCTCTACACCTACCACCAGGCTGGCGACCTGGTCACGAACAGCGGCAGAGTCGAATGGCGTTTCGGGAACTATGTGATGCAATTTGGTGTCAGCCGGACCGGTTTCGATGCAGTGAATCTCACGGGGGAAATCAGGCACACCTGGAGCCCAAAATGAGGGAAGAGCGGTGAGGAAGGACGCTTCGCGATGATCACGGTTCTCGTCTTCGCCAGGTATCGTGCACTGCTCGGCTTCGAGCGGATTGAGGTTTCATATCCGCAACCGGCGTCCATGGAAGTTCTGCTCGCCGACGCACAATTTGAAGCCTTGCCCAAGAATGCTTTGCTGGCAGTCAATCAGACTTTCGTCAAACGCGATGCAAAATTGAAAGACGGAGATGAGGTGGCCCTGATGCCACCTGTCAGCGGCGGTTAGGGGCCATTACACTCTGGCCAGCACTTTTCTGGCCAGAGTGTTATGGCCCCTTATGTCGGCCGTAGGCCGACGCGATGGATGGTGCTCTAAAACAAATTCGTAGGTGCGTTATGGCCCCTTATGTTGGCCGCAGGCCGACGCGAAGGATGGTGCTCCGAGCCAGGTCGAAGGTGTGTTACGGCCTCTCCAGCTACCATGCGCAGCGCGCCTTCCACGTATCACACACAGTGCGTGCTTCTACTCCTAGCGCTCGTGGACGTGGAGCCCACTTGTTCAGTGCATTCGCGGGGTTGGAGCCTCTATGTCACCGCACCCAGAATGGCCAGACCGTTTTGTCGTCATGGCCCAACTTCTCGCTTGACGTCCAAGATCTCCCCTCCGCTGGCCTGCAGAAGCGCCTGGAATGCTGGCTCAAGGCGGAGTTGATCTTCCGGACGTTCTGGGATTGATCCGGTGAAAGTTATTTCAATTGCTGTGAGACCGGGAAGAAGGGTGACCAGAGCTTCCAGCAGGTGTGGATTGGTGCGTTCCCGCTCCAACGCCTGGACGGTACTTCGGACATTGTCAGGGAAACACAATCGGAGGACCGGAGATTCCCATCGCAACTCCGTGGCCAGAAGGGGCAAGAGTGCAAGCGCGGGTGGAAGGCCGCCAGGACTGGTTTTAAGGGCATCTGATACTCGACTGCGCAGATCATCCCCATCAATTGGATTTTCAATGGGAGCGACGCTCTGGGCTGTTTTTTCAAGATGGCCCTCACTGGAGGCTGCAGAAGCGACCATTGCTGTTGCCAAGGGTCCAGCAGAGGGCACAGCTTGGATCTTCGAAGAGGTGGCCGGCATGAGGGCAGCCGCGGTTCTGGGACCGCCGGGAACAGCAGGCGGAGCCTGATTAGCGCCCGAGGGGGCTTGGGCCGAAGAACGTGGCGCAAGTGGCGCAGAGCTTCCGCTCACCAAACCATCCAGGGGCGCAAGATGCGGTAGCTGGGCGGCTGTCAGCAGGGCGAGCTCAACCACCACCTGGGGCAGGCTGGAATCCCGCAGATCGCGTTCCCGGTGCAAGAGCAACTGCAATATGCGGGCTGATCGCAGCATTTTATGCGGACTTGAATCCTGCCGTGTCTCGGCTTCCAGACGATCCCGGAAAGCCAGCATGAGTTCCCGCCAAAAACTGATCCAGTCAGCGCCCAGATTGGTGAGCTCGTGGCAGTGATCCAGAATCGCAATTGTGTCCCCGGCATTCAGCGCATCCAGCACGCCCTGAACCCGGATGGCAGACACGATGCCGAGTTGCTCCCGAACGATATCCTCGCGCACGTGGCCGTCACCAGCTGCGATGACGCGATCAAGCGTGGTGAGCGCATCGCGCATTGAACCCTGCCCTGCTTCAGCCACAAGCCGCAAACTGTGGGGTTCGAAGGTGACACCTTCGGATTCGCATACCTGTTGAAGCCGGCCTTCGATGAGACCCACGGGAATAAGTCGGAAAGGATAGATCTGCACGCGGCTCTTGATGGTGTCCGGAACGTCCTGGAATTCTGTGGTTGCCAGCACGAAAACCGCGTGGGCCGGTGGTTCTTCGAGCATCTTCAACAGAGCGTCGAATGCCTGCCGCGAGAGCATGTGCACTTCGTCGATGATGTAGACCCTGTACCGGCAGAAGGCTGGCCTCGTCTGCACTTGCTCCCGCAGGGCCCGGGCGTCTTCCACCGAGGCTCGACTGGCCGCGTCGATTTCCACGATGTCCAGATTTGTGTCGGGTTGTTCAGATGCCTTGCAGGGATCACAAACCCCGCAAGGTGTGGCCGTGGGCCCCTGGAGGCAATTGAGGGCCCGGGCAAGGATGCGCGCGGTGCTGGTCTTGCCAGTGCCCCGCTCCCCTGCGAACAGGAAGGCCTGGTGATGGATGCGGCCGGTGGCCTGTGCCCGTTTCAGCGCATTGGTAAGCGCGTGTACAGATGCCTCCTGGCCCACGAGGTCCGAAAGCAGTCGAGGACGGTACTGGAGGGCAAGAGTGGTCATGAGTTCCATTCTACGAGACAGAAGTCATCCTTCTGAATTTGGGTATCCCTGAAAACCCTGTATGCCGGTCCGCCATGGGAAAGGCAAATAGAGTTTTCCGCCAGGACTTATCATGACCAAGGGGAGCGCTGTTGATGAAGGTTGTTGTTGTTGCAGGAGCAACGGGTTTCGTCGGCCAGCAGGTGGTGCGGGAAGCGTTGGCACGGGGCCATCAGGTATTCGCCTTTGTGCGGGCGGATCGGGTCACAACCCTCGGGGTGGAATCAGACACTCCCGGCAGCCTGACCACTCTGCCTTGGGGGGCTGATCCCGAGATCCTGAGGCAGGGGTTCAATGTTCCATCTGGGGCCTGGGTTGTTAACGTAGCGGGCCTGCACCGGGAGCGTCCTGGCCTGAACCCTAACAAAGCCAATGAATCCATCAGCCAGACCATGATCGAGATGGCGGAGATCCTGGAAGCCTCAAGGCTTGTGCATCTAGGCCCCCTTCTGGGTTCTGAAATGGATGCATTCACCAAAAGCAAGGAATCCATCGAACATCGCATCCAGGAGAGCGGGGTGCCATGGTCCATCGTTCACTCGACCCCTGCGTATGGGCCCGGTGACGACCTGCTTGATGGAATTGGCGCCTGGATGGCCCGCAGCCCTTTTATTCCAAGGTTCATGGAGCGGGTGCCCATGCAACCGCTCTGGGTCGGGGATCTGGCAGCGGTCCTATTGCAGGCCCGGGAAGGAGTGCAGGAAGTGGGTGGAGACCGGGTCCTTTGGGGTGAGGTTCTGGAACAGTGCGCCCAGGCGGCGGGCAAACATCTGCTAGGGCCTGTTCTCTCTGATACCACAGTCCTTCGTTTGGCCCGAGTCTTCGGGCACCATAGCCTTTTCACCGATCTAATCCCTTTCACGGAAGCTGGATGCATTCGCCACAGCCATGGTTATGAGGTATCTCAAAACCTATTTTCAGAATTACTGAGCCGTCCGCCACGGACTCTTGCTGATTACCTCCACACTGAATGGCCCTATCGTTACAAGAAGTGAATCAATATCAGCTGGCCTGAGTGAACAAGGATGGTTGCTGGCCTGGATTGAACGGGGGCACGCAGGGCCTTCTCGAGTCTGACGCCCAAACTGGTTCTGGCATCAACCTGATGGGACTTCTCGGATTTGATTTCCCCAACTGAAAATTTGATCGTGCCTGTAAACGCTTTGGTCGTTCCTGGAGAGCCGACTTGAACGCCTGCCGCACCTGTTCCCTGTAATCGGGGTCCAGGATGTGCAACCAGTGGTGCTCTGCAAGCAGCGAATAAAAGGGATCATTTTTCAAGAGCCGAAGACCCCCAACCCATGCGCTTTTGGCCCCGCTATCCCGAATACGGCAGGCGAAGGCATTAATGTCGCGAACAGCCAATAGCGGAGTGGCGCCTATGGTCACTCGAATGCCAGCATTGGCCAGCCGCTCTACCGCACTCCACCGGCTGGGGATGGAAGGCGCATCCGGTTCCACGATCTGGCGGACGGCATCATCATCCGTGGGAATGGAAAACCCAACCGATGCCCGGTCTCCAAAGGCTTTCAGAAGCTCCAAATCTTGAAGCACCATTGGAGAACGGGTATGGATGATGACCTGTGTCGTGGGACATGCAAGCAAGACCTGCAGGCATTTCCTGGTAAGCCGGAAGTCCCGTTCAATGGGCTGGTAAGGGTCGGTGGCGCTGGACATGAAGACAGATTCATCATGCAACTTATGGCGCTGGCCCCAGAGCAGTTCTGGCGCATTGAGCTTGGGAGTGACCCATCGCCCCCAGGCCTGGGGATCATGCAGGGGTTTGGCGCCCGGCGGGCCAGCCGGAGCAGTCACATCAGCTTGATCATGGCCGTCCAGGTGGCCTGCCATGGGCGCGGGATACTCCCGCACATAGCAATAACGGCATCCATGGCTGCAACCACGATAGGGATTAAGGCTGAATCCCCAGCCATAGCGCGCATCTTTTTGACGACGGAGAATGCTTTTCGCCTCCTCCGGCTCCACTTGGAAATCACGGAAGAGACGCGTAGGCATGGCTTCAAGGGAAAGCAGGGCATGAGGCATGTCATTAAATATTCGTCTATATTTCGCTTTGTCAAGAGGCTTTCATGTTTTTTTTAAGAAAAGATGTTGGTGCGCCAGCAGCGTTTCAGGAGGGCCGCACTCAAAGTCCAAGTGCAACGTTCTTCCGAAAGAATGGTTGCATGGGAAAACACTACACACATCTGAGTTGCGAGGAACGAGCCATGATCCAGGCGAAGCTGGAGTTGGGATTCAAGCCTCGGGCGATCGCCCGAGGCTTGAATCGCGCGGCTTCGACCATCAAGCGTGAGCTGGATCGCAATGGCTGGCAGCCTTCTGTCCATCCCCGCAGACCTGGTCGCCCT
>JANYJQ010000090.1 GCA_025358435.1 Holophagaceae bacterium | reverse complement strand
AGATGACAGCACCATTCCGGTGAACGCGACCAAGCAGTGGGTGGTCTCCGGCGCCTACAAGCATCCGGCGATGTTCGGCCTCGGCCCCGGCATCGAACAGAACACGCACAAGATCGGCGAGTGCGTGGATCTCCGGGAGCTCCAGCATTCCATCGCGTTCCTCGCGCGCTTTCCGAGCGTGTTCGCGGCTCAACGGTAAGAAGTGGTACCCGATCATAAAAAAGGAATTCACCGCCAAGACGCCAAGGCCGCCAAGGAACAATAACTCGTGCAACATCTTTGAATTGAAACCAAATGAGAGCGCCCAATCACCAGACGCATCTCCGGCGTAATTCCAGACCCGGCTTCAGAAAGCCGGCCGAAATTCGGTGCAAAATGCGATCCGGGACACAAGAACACCTATTGCCGCAAACGCTTTTCTTGGCGCTCTTGGCGTCTTGGCGGTAATCCGGTTTTATTGAATAAAAATTCTTAATAGCCCTCGTCTTCAGTCTCTCCCCAGGAGCCCGCCACCATGGAAAAGGCTTTCCGCACGGCCCCGCTCGGGCTGCTGGCGCGCTGGATTTTCAGCGAGCTCCAGCGCAGCGAGAGCGTGCTGGGAATTCCAAAGCAGAATTTCCAGATTCCTGGTCCTCGGCTGGCCTCGCAGATGTTCGGCCGCACTCTGGCCGCGCCGCTGGGTGTCGCCGCCGGGCCCCACAGCCAGCTCTCGCAGAACATCGTCGCCAGCTGGCTCTGCGGAGCCCGTTTCATCGAGCTGAAAACAGTCCAGATCCTTGACGAAATCGAGGTCAGTCGCCCCTGCATCGACGCCGCGGACGAGGCCTACAATCGCGAATGGTCCCAGGAACTCAAGCTCGAGCAGTCCTTCGATGAGTACCTGAACGGCTGGGTTCTGGTGCATGCGCTGGCGCACAAGCTGGGCCTCCAGGATCCCGGGATGCTCTTCAACATGAGCGTGGGCTACAACCTGGAGGGGATCCAGCACGAACGGGTGCAGCGCTTCATCGCCTGTATGCGCGACGCGAGCGAATTCCTTCCGGCGGCCATCGAGACCGTGGCGAAGGTCTATCCCGGGGTCCGCGATATCGACATTCCGCACCAGCTTTCCAACCACATCACGCTTTCGACGATGCATGGCTGCCCCCCGGCGGAAATCGAACGCATCGGACGGCATCTGCTCCTGGATCTCGGCGTCGAAACCTGGGTGAAGCTCAACCCGACTTTGCTGGGGCCGGCACGATTGCGGGGCTTGCTCAACCAGACCCTTGGCTTCGCGATCGAAGTCCCGGATGCGGCCTTCGAGCATGACCCAGTGTTCGAAGATGCGATCGAGATGCTCAAGAATCTTGCCCAGATGGCCACCGGCTGCGGCCGGAGTTTCGGCATCAAGCTCTCCAACACCTTGGAAGTGGCGAACAAGCGGCCAATCTTCCCCCCCAATGAAAAGATGATGTACCTGTCCGGCCGCGCCCTGCATCCGCTCACGTTGAAGCTGGCCGAATTGGTCACGAACGAGTTGGACGGCTCGGTGCCCATCAGTTTCTGCGGCGGGGCCGACGCCCATAATTTCGCCGATCTGGTTGCGGATGGCTTGTCGCCCATCACGGTCTGCACGGACCTCCTCAAACCCGGTGGCTTCGCACGTCTCCAGCAATACCTGGTCAACCTGGAAGGGGCGATGACGCGCGTCGGGGCGAACAACCTCGATTCATTCATTCAGGCCAGTTCCAATGGGAAAGGGGCGCGTTCCAATCTTGCCCATCACGCCCCCGCAGCAGCCAAAGACCCGCGTTACGCCCGAAGCGAACGCCCGCTCACCTTCAAAGGCGACCGGCCGCTGGGGCACTTCGATTGCATCGCGGCACCCTGCCAGGACGCCTGCCCGACGCATCAGAACATTCCCGATTACCTATGGCATGTGGCCCATGGCGACCCGTCCGCGGCGATGGACGTCATCCTGCGCACCAACCCCCAGCCCGGCGTCACGGGCAGCGTCTGCGACCGCCCCTGCATCGAACGCTGTGTACGCAATTTCTATGATGGCCCGGTGGCGATCCGGGAAATCAAACGCTTCGCTTTTGAACACGGCGACGTTCCGGTCGAGAAATGTGGACCGAATATCGGCGTGAAGGTGGCCATCATCGGCGCGGGTCCCGCTGGCCTTTCGGCGGCCTACTACCTGGCCAAGATGGGCTTCGATGCGGAGATCTTCGAAGCGAAAACTGAGCTGGGCGGCATGGTGAGCGGCGTCATCCCCGGCTACCGCCTGACCACCTCGGCGATCGAGGGCGACCTTGAA
>JANYJQ010000054.1 GCA_025358435.1 Holophagaceae bacterium | reverse complement strand
AGCGCCGGTGGGATTCACTCGGGCCAACAGGGTTGCACCCGGTTGCAATTGAGCTGCGGGAATCAGGAGATTCCAGGAAGCACCCCAGCTACCTTCATCAAGCGTGGTGGGCGTTGAGGCGAGGCCACCAGGGGGGCTGATGGTCTGGGTCCAGGGGATGCCGCCGTTGGTGAAGGTCACTTGCACCGTGGGCAGCGTCGCGGATGCTTGGTTGGCCATCACGAATACCCGCAAATAGGCATCGCGGTTGGCGACCAGGGGCACCGTGCCTGCGAGCACCTGAACGCTTTGCACCAGATAAAGGCCACCAATGGTCAGGTCCAGAGTGGTGGCCGCCGCCCCCACCGTAAAGGTACCCATCGCCAGATTGGTACCGTTGGCACCAAGGCTCACTGTCCCGGAAGTGGCGCCCCCGGGCACGGTGGCCGTAGCCTGGGTCGCGCTTTGCACCACCACCGTGGCCGAGGCGCCATTGAAGGTCACCGTGGTTCCGGCCGTGAATCCGGTTCCCGTAAAGACCACCGGGGTGCCCACCGGACCCTGTTTGGGATTCATTCCCAGGGCCGTGGGCTGCACGGAGAAGGTGGCGGCCGAAGTGCCCGTACCCCGAGTATTGGTAATGGCGATTACCCCGGAGCCCGAGGCTGTGGTAGGCACCGTGATCGAAAGGGAGTTGGGAGAATTCGCCACGTAGGCGCAGGGGGTTCCCCCCAACGTAACGGAGCTAAGGGCTGAAAACCCACTGCCCGTCACCGCGATGATGTCCCCCGCCTTGCCCGAAGTGGGCGTGAAACTTGCCACCACCGGGGTGGTGACCACGGTGACCGTAAAGGCCTCCGAGGAAGTTCCCGTGCCCGCCGCGGTGGTAACGGAAAGGGGGCCGGTGGTGGCTCCGCTGGGCACCGTAGCGGTGATTTGGGTGGCACTGACCACCGCGAAGGTCGAGGCCGAGGTTCCGTTGAACCGCACCGCCGATGCATTACTCAAGTTGGTGCCAGTGAGGGTGACGCTCGTGCCGATCAATCCAAAGGACGGGCTGAAGGAACTAAGGGTGGGCGCTGTGCTTGCGGGAGTGGGGGTGCTGCTGCCTCCGCAGCCCAGGCATGAGACCAGAATGACCAGCGAAACCACTGAAAAAAAGCGATTGCACCGCGGCATGTCAGCCTCCAGATCCCGGAGAAATCCCGGAGAAGTATCCGTTCTTCCTGAATTGGATGCCGGGTGGGCGGGCTTAGGCCTGTTTTCTTCGCAGGTGATTCCAGACGAACCAGATAATTCCCAGCAGGATCAGCCCACCAATCACCGCATCCAGCTTGTGGAAATAGACGCCCAGGGTGTTCCATTTTTCGCCCAGTTTGTAGCCGATCCAAGCCAGCCCCAGGCACCAGGGCAAACTCCCCGCAAAGGTCAATAGGTGGAATTTGGTGCGGTCCATCTTGGCGATGCCCGCGGGCAGGGCAATGAAGGTGCGCACCACCGGCAGCATGCGGCCAATGAGGATGGCCCAGGTGCCAAAGCGCTCGAAAAAGCGGTGGGCCTGATCCAGGTGGCCCAGATTGAGCCAGATGTACTTCCCGTACTTCTCCACGGCGGTCCGGCCGCCCCAGGCACCGATTTCGTAGGCTGGAATGGAGCCCAGATTGCAGCCCAGGGCGCCAAAAATGCCCGCGATCCAGATCTGGGCGATGGGACTGCCCGCCCCCAGTCCGAAAAATGTGAGTTGCCCCTTGAAGGCCAGGTACCCCGCAAAGGGCATGATCACTTCGCTGGGCAAGGGAATGCAGGCGCTTTCGATGCCCATGAGCAGGCTCACGCCCAAGGGCCCCATGGCCGCCATGACGGCGATCATCCAGGCGACAACGGGGGCAAGAATCTTTTGCAGCACGGGCACTCCGATGAACACGAAAGATCCATCGTACCCGTGGTGGGGATAATTCGTTCCGCCACGGTTTTCAGATTCTTCCCGCTCCAGGCATTCGCCACTGCGAACCCAGTGGTGTTCAAAAACAAGCCGGAATAACGGCACTTCTGAATTTAGAGGAAAAGATCATTGGCCACCGATGGACACCGACAAAAAAGATCGATGGCCCTATTTCAGTTCGCTCAGCCAGGCCCGCGCATAGCTGCGGGCGCCTTCGCTGGCTTCTTTTCCAGCACGGAACGTCATCTTCCAGGTATCGGGCTTGGCCTCGTAGGCGCCGTTGGCGAAGTAGCGCCGCCCGGTCTGCAGGGAAATGGCTGCACCATAATCGACACCATCGGTGGCGGCCAGGAAGTGGCGCAGGGCCTTTCGGAGGTTCACCTTGGGGTCCTTGGGTGGGGTGTTATCGGGTTCGGGCTGGGCCTT
>JANYJQ010000053.1 GCA_025358435.1 Holophagaceae bacterium | reverse complement strand
AGCATCCGCGCCCAGGTGGAGGGGGCGTCCCGGGCGAGGCTCGACACGAAACCCACCCCCGTGATCACCACGCGCCGGGTCATGCCACGCCTTCGGGACCGGCTGCGCTCTTGAGCACCAGTTTCGCGGTGCACAATACGCGGCCGTCGCAACTGACGGTTCCTTGGATCCGCATCAGGTCCCCGAAACTCGCATCAGGATTCACTTCCAATCGAAGCTTGTCACCGGGAAACGCCGCGGCTTTGAACCGTGCGTCGAGTACCTGGGCAAGAAAAATGGCCTTGCCCGCCAGGGGCCCGGATTCCAGGAAACCACCGGCCTGGGCCAGCATCTCCAGCATCAGCACACCGGGGAGCAAAGGGCGTTCTGCGAAGTGGCCCTGGAAGTAGGGTTCGTTGATGGTGAGCAGTTTTTCCGCCACCACACGGATGCCGGGCTCCCGCTCGAGTATCCGATCCACCAGCAGGAACGGGTAGCGATGCGGCAATTGGGCCTTGATGGCTTCCCCGTTCATATCTTTTCAGGCCCCGGTTTTCATTTCCCAATCAGGTCGGCTCATGCAGCCCGATGTTCGGCAATGAAGGCCGTCAGCGACTCCACATTCTTGAAGGCTTGCAGCCCAGCGGCTTCATCCTCGATCTTCACGCCAAAGTGCTGTTCGATGCCCAGGACCAGTTCCAACGCATCGATGGAATCCAGGCCCAGCCCTTCGCCGAAAAGCGGAGCCGTGTCATCAATCTGATCCGGCGTCATGCCTTCCAGCTTCAAACGCTCGATGATCATGGTTTTGACTTCGGTCTTCAATTCGCTCATGCAGGCCTCGTGAATATGATTCTAGCTTGAAAGTGCTTTTGGTCACGGGAGCAGGCCACCCCGTCGAACTCCGCCGCATCGCCTGGATATTAGGTGTGGTTCCGACTGAGGGTACAAACCGCTTCGATCTTGGGTGCTTCAGCCTTTGCCCGGGCCCGGTTAGGATGAAGGGTCTCGGAATCCACCATGCAAAGCCCCCTTACTCCCTTTCTCGGCGTCTTGATCCTCCTGCTGGTGGCCCTCGTCGTGGCCGCCATCGTGCTGGTGCTCTCCGGCGTCATTCTGCCGCGGTTCAAGCCCAACAACCCCCAGGCCAACAAGCTCTCTCCGTATGAGTGCGGAGCGCCCCCCTTGCAGGAAGGCGCTCGGCACCGCTATTCGGTGAAGTTCTACCTCACGGCCATGCTCTTCATCCTGTTCGATGTGGAAGTCGCGTTCATGCTCCCCTGGGCCGCGCAGTACAAAACCCATCTCGATACATTCATTCCCATGCTGACCTTCTTCGCCACCCTGCTGGTGGGTTTCATCTACGCCTGGGGCAAGGGCGCGTTTGACTGGGAGCGATGATGTCGGAGCTGAACCTCAACGATGCGGTCTTGACCACCCGACTCGACACCGTGGTGAACTGGGCCCGCAAGAACAGCCTCTGGCCCATGCCCTTCGGCACCGCCTGCTGCGCCATCGAGTTCATGAGCGTCATGGCTTCGAAATACGATATGTCCCGCTTCGGCGCCGAAGCCATGCGCTTCAGCCCGCGTCAGAGCGACATGATGCTGGTCCTGGGCACCGTCACGAACAAGCTGGCGCCGGTGCTCCGCACCATCTATGCCCAGATGGCCGAACCCAAGTGGGTCATCAGCGTCGGTGTCTGCGCTTCCAGCGGGGGCATGTACCGTACCTACGCAACGCTCCAGGGCATCGACCGCGTTGTGCCCGTGGATGTCTACGTGCCGGGCTGCCCGCCCCGGCCCGAGAGCATGCTTTACGGCCTGATGAAGCTGCAGGAGAAGATCGAAAAGGAATCCCTCACCATGCGCAAGGATCATATCTCCCGGTTCTACGAGAGCCTGGATCGCCAGAAGGAACTGGAAGCCAGCCGCGGCCTCAGCCCTCAGCAGGCGGTTCGCGAAATGGTTATTGATGCGGGG
This sequence comes from Holophagaceae bacterium, assembly GCA_025358435.1. Classification (GTDB taxonomy): domain Bacteria; phylum Acidobacteriota; class Holophagae; order Holophagales; family Holophagaceae; genus JANXPB01. The sequence continues at coordinate 260 of JANYJQ010000053.1, read as the reverse complement.
GATCACGGGCTCGCGACGATCTTTTAACCACGAAGGCACCAACAACAATGAACCACAAAGGCACAAAAAAGATGAACCACAAAGACACAAAGTCACAAAGTCACACAAAAAAATCCTTTGTGTCTTTGTGTCTTTGTGGTCGGCTTTTAGTTTTTTGTTTTTTACTTTGTGGTTCCTTTGGGTCTCCGTGGTTCCAACGCGTCTTGGTGGTGACATGATCGAACAGATTGAAGAGCAGCTGCCGGGTGCCATCTTGGACC
>JANYJQ010000038.1 GCA_025358435.1 Holophagaceae bacterium | reverse complement strand
GGAGAAAGGTTTCGGCGTCAAAGGTGTGGAAAGGCGCTACGGCCATCAAGACTCCAGGATTTCCGGATCGGTGTGCTTCATCTTATCGGCGAGCAGGCGCCAAACCCGTAAAGCTTCGGTGGTGGACCAGGCCTGGGCATCACAACCCCGCGCGGTATGAGGGGCGTCGCCATCGATGATTTCTGGCAAATGTCCAATACAGCCTTCGTGGAGCAGTCGTTCTGTGGAGCCAAGGTAGGCCCTGGCTGCCGACAGGGCGGCGGGCTCAAAGTCATAGGCTTGCGCAAGAGCCTCGCAAAACACCGGCAATAGCCAATTCCAGGCGGTGCCATTGTGATAGGCGGGTTTACGGCGGGTATCCTCGTCGCCTTCGTAATGCCCACAGTAGGGCTGCCGGGGATCATTGAGGGGGCGGCCATCGGGAGCGCGAATGGGAAGGGGTTCTTTTACGGGCAGCGGTGCTAGGCTGCGCAGCGCCCCGGGCACCAGCAGGTGCCGGGAGCAGGCCTCCACCCCACGGCGAGCACGCGCTCCCGGGAACAATCCAAGGCTGATGGCAATCAACTGGTTGGGGCGTAGATGCCCATCGGGCGTGGCTTGAACTGCGGGACAGCCCGACGGCGCCAGCAGCGTGTCGTGGCAGCAACCCAAATGCTCGCACCAGAAAAGCTCCAGGCTGGCCTCGGCAAGATCCGCGAGGGCAGCCCAGGATGTCATGGGGTCCAGGCGGGCCAATTGTCTCAGCAGGCGGATCCACAGGGCCTGGATCTCGATGGGATAACCCTCGCGGGGTGTGCCTGCGGGGTAGTTGGTATCCATCCAGGTGAAATGGGAAGGGCTCCATACCAGGCCTGAAGTGGAATCCACTTGGATGCCGTTGCGGGTCCCGGCCAAATAGCCAGCCGCGATGGAAACCAGCACCTGGTGCAGGGTGCGTCCGCCAGTCTCACTGTCATAGAATTCCATGCCGAACAGGGCCGCTGCCTCTTCGCAGGCAAGGCCAAACCAGAGCGGCGCATCCGACGTGTCGCGGTTGGCGGTGGAGTCCGCCGAAAGCATATTCGGCAGGGTTCCGTGGTCCTCCAAGGGCGCAAAGGTCAGCAGAATATCCCGCACCTCCGCGTGAAAGCCGCCCGCCAGCAAACCTCGGCAGGCGATGAGCGTGTCGCGGCCCCAGTCCAGGAACCACGGGTAGCCCGCGATCACCGTGGAACCATTGCCACGGCGCGCCAGGAAATCCGAGGCGGATTGACGCAAGCGGCGCTCGAAGGAATCTGCGTCCACGGGCGATGTTGCCATCGAGTGGTACGGCTCGGGTGGATCGACTGGATCCGCGCAGAGAATCAATTCAGGGCACTCCGCCACCGGCAGGGGAATTTCAAACCATCCTGGGCTCCAGGCATCGCCGTGATCGCTCATCCCACGGGTGGCTTCGATGGTGTGATGAAGTCCAAGGCACCATTCGGGTTCCATATGGTAGGAACCCGCAGTGGCCCAGGCTCTCAGAGTGCGGTCGGAGGCAGGTGTGAATCCGAACCCGGAACGGCCATCCAAGGGTTGGGTGTGCTGGGTGAAATGGGCTTCCGATTCCATGGAGGCGATGGTTTCCTGGTGATAGCCACGATCTTCCAGATCCAGGCGCAGGGTCAGGCTCGTGTGGCATTGGGGCGGCAGCCCCTTCATCCTCTGAAATCGCAGAATGGTGCTGTTTCGCCCGGGTAGCATTTCCGCGTTGAGCTGGATTTCAACGGTGCGCCCATCCCCGGCGTTGGCCCTGAACACCCAGCAAGCCATGGGGCCGGGCTCGAAGCGCACCAGGTTGCGGCCATCCAGGGCCGTAAGAAAGCCATCGGCATTCACCCAGGCCCGCAGGCGTTTCACCAGCACATGGCGATCACAGGGGGAATCGGGGTGGAGGTTTACGCCCAACAGGCAGTCGTACTTGGATTCCACGTGGCCAAGGTCCGCGTGAATTCGCGCCATGCCGCCGCGCCCGTTGGTGAGCAGCGCCAGTCCCACCGGAGCACCGGGTTCAAAGACTGGATGGGGCGGCAGAAGTCGCAATGCACCGGTGGCACGTCGGCCCTGCTCTGTGAACCGGTCCACCACGAGTTCCGCATCCACAGAATGCGGCCCCGAATGGCTGAGTTCAGAGGGGAAGATGGCTGCCATGTGACCGCCATCCCAGGGCACTGACCGTAAATGCAGGGTGCGTCGGCCTGGGCGATTGAGGGTGACTTCAAAGGGCGCGGGATCCTCCAGCAACAGCCAGTGCTGGGGCGGGATGGGCATAACCCGGGTCAAGTCTTGGGCATTCCATCGCACCACGGGCGCATAGGCATCCCCTTTGGTGGCGTCCCGGATCGCCTGAAGCAGATTGTTTTTTACTGCATTGGGCTGTAGTCGAGGCAGGGCGGCCAGAAAGCGGCTGGGATCCTGGGCGGCGAGCTGAGCCAATTCCTGCCAGGGGCACGGGCTCAATAATTCAGCGGGGTGGATCTGAGTGAGGTGGCGATAGGCCCAGGCGGCTTGGGCCCGGCGCTTTCGATAGGTTTCCCCATGGAGCCCACGGGGAACGGCGGTGGGTGCCAGGCAGTGGCAGGCGCCGGGGCCCAGATGGATGGTGATGAGGTCGGGTG
>JANYJQ010000032.1 GCA_025358435.1 Holophagaceae bacterium | reverse complement strand
ATTCGCAGGAAGGGCATGACCCGCAAATTCCGCCTCGGCCAGAGCCGGGAAGCCCAGGATCTTGACCACCGGGAGGTCTATTCCCATGAAAGGAAGTCCGACAGCAAACGGCGCCAGCAATCCGCGGGACGCATCCAGACGCGCATCGAGGGCCATGATTCCGAATCCATGTTGCGACTGCCGGATGCCACGCCTTGGCTGCATCTCCCCGAGGCCACTCTTATCCAGCGCCACAGCCAGTGGGTGGATCTGGAACTGGCGGATCGCTCGATTTTGCTGGCCACCCTTTCGGGAAAATTGAAGGGTGTGAAGCTCGTGGTGGGCGATCGGGTCCGCTATTCTCCGGTGCCCTTGGAAGAACCTGAACTGGTCTTCGATAAAAAGCGGCCTCAGGCTCAAGTGATCGCCGTGTCCCCTCGGAAAAGTTTGCTCAAACGGGGCGGAATTGACGACCGCGAACCATGGCAGCTCATCTGCGCCAATGCCGATGAGCTATGGGCCTGTGCCGCCGTGGTGGATCCGCCCATGCGGCCAGGACTCTTGGAGCGGGCTCAAACCCTGGCTATCGCCGCAGGCCTGGTGTTCCGCATCATCGTCACCAAGCGCGACCGCGCCTCTGCCAAGGACTCACTGCCAGAACTCGATCCCCTTCGGGAGCAAGGCCTGCCAATCCTTGAAACCAGCGCCACCAATGGCACCGGCCTCGATGAGATCAAGGCTCTGCTCGAACGGCGGACAGCTGTGCTGGTGGGGCACAGCGGCGTGGGGAAGAGCACGCTTGTGAATGCGCTCATGCCGGATTCAGGCATCCCCACCGGCGATATCAGCAGATACGGCACTGGCCGGCAGACCACCACCGCGGCGCGATGGCTTCCGACGCCCTACGGCGGCACCCTGATCGATACGCCTGGGATCCGCACGCTCAGCGTTCGCGGTCTAAGCCGCGAACTGCTTTCGCAGGTTTTTCCAGAATTCCCAGATGAGGTCATCGAAGATCCGACCGCCTTTGATCCTTTCGGCGACAACCTGGATCTCGTCTACCCCGAGCGCCTGCAAAGCCTCCAGCGGCTATGGCAGGAGATGGACACACGCAACCCCAACCAGAATGTCCATAGGTGATCAGATAGCCCATGCAAGATCGGATGCAAAGTGATTCCAGACTCCTGGGCCTCGCTTACAAAGTGGTCTTCGGGACACTCTTCCCTGTTTTCAAATTCGCCTCTCGAACGTTCACAGGACGAAAACGGGGGCACGAGATAGCTGACCAGATCATGACGGCGTTCATGGATCTGCGCCCGAAATACCTGGATGCGGTGAAAGGCAACATGGCTCAGGTGCTTGGCTTGAAAATCACGGACCCGTTGGTGGATGCCATGGCCCGGAAAGCGGTTCGCAACCATGCCTATTCCTGGGTCGACTTTTTTCGTTACGCGCAACGTCCCCCGGAAGAGGCACTGCAACTCGTGCAATCAGCTCCTTCATTCGCAAACCTAGAGAGGGTGGTGGCGGAAGGCAAAGGCGGCATACTGCTCACCGCCCACGCAGGGAATTACGAGCTGGGCGGCATCCTGTTGCGCTCAAAAAAAATCCCGGTTCACGCGGTCTACAAACCCGATCGGTTTGAAGCAGTAGAGCGCCTGCGCAGCGATATGCGGTCAGCGGGTGGGGTCGTTGGAATCCCGGTGGATGGGGTGGGTTTTTCCACGCTCCCCCTCGTGAAAGTTCTCAGGGAAGGCAAGCTGGTGGGCATGCAGGGTGACCGCGATTTCAGCATGAATGGAGTGAAAATACCTTTTTTTGGTCGGGATGCCTTCTTTCCCAGAGGCCCCTGGGAACTGGCGGCCATGACCGGCGCGCCTATACTTTGTGGCCTTTTCTTCATGGATGCCGACCAACATTTTAATGCGATCTTCGCCGAGCCGATCACCATCCGCGCGGGAAGGGGCGACCGCATGAAAGAGATCGAAGCGGGCATGCGCCGATATGTATCAATGCTCGAGGACTTCATCCGCGCGCATCCAGACCAGTGGTATTGCTTTTATCCATTCTGGGATGACCCGATGAGAGGGCCGGACGCGGGGAAACATTGAGTCCTCCGCGCCCTGTCCAGGATCAACCTCGGCCCCAGGCCATCTCTTCATGGGGAACCTGCCCCGAAAGATGCAGCTTCAGCACTTCGAAATTCGGGGAGAGATCGAAATCACGAGGCATGATGTAGCTCGGATGCCGAGCCATGATGCGTGTTCGGGTGGGGTCATTGGCAGCGGGATTGGCCACCCGGATCATGGGTTGGATGGGATAGTTGGCTTTGTAGAAAGCCTTGGCGATGAGCGCTGAACAGATGACCTCGCGGCTGCCGGAGCTGCCGAAGTAGAAAGGGCGGCGCCGGAATTTTCGGGGCAACAAATGGAACGGTGTCAGATAACGTGCAAGATCAAGTATGTTGCGGCGGTCATACCGCACACCTAGGTGGCTGAGCACCACTGAAAGCACACGATCCCGGTCATCCACCAGCAATCCATGGGGGCGGCAGACTCTGATATTCCGGTCCTGGTATTTCGACAGGGGCTTGACCGTGACGCCGCTGATCATGTCACTCTCGACCAGAAGCGTGGTCGCTTCTTCTCCATAAAGTTCCAACGCCTCTGCGGCATGCGGACCGCCCCAGCGAAGCAGGGCATCCCCGATGTAGATGGCGGCATGGCTCCAGGAACTTTGCGTCAGATACATGATCATCTGGCTGATGCGGCTATTGCCCTCCACCAGCAGGATGTCGCAGGGCTCCATGGTTCCCCGCATCCGCAACAGATCGTTGGGCACTCGCCGCTGATAGCCCGGCAGTTCACCGGTGAGATAGCGGATCAGCCAATTTGTGATGGCGTCATGAAGGCCCATGGAACATAGAATGCTGCCAAGAGACAAGCCGTTGCGAAATAAATCTTAGAATCGGTCTGAGAACGGCTGCTTGCCGAATTTCTGGTATCTTCGGGCCGCCCTTCTTCGGTACACCCAGGCGGTGAAGTTGCTGATGCCCGGAAGGCGGAGAATGGGTGCCACCCAACGCCAGGCTGGCAGACGTCCGAGTACATGCGGCAACAGCGCGCCACCGCTCCAAACCCGGCGGCTGACTTCTTCCAGCCCATGGATTTCGCCGTGCAGATCCCGTCCGGCCAATTCCGGCGCAAAGAACGCGAGATCCTTCCCTTGGATCGGGAAGAACACCAGCAGGCCCCAGCGGTCCCGTTCCCTCAAGCGGTCCATCATGCGGCAGCACAAGCTGCACTCGGCGTCGTAGGCGAGGATCAGCGGGCCCTTGGGGAACACCTCACACCGCGGCTGGGACGGGAGCCGATGCTTTCGCCAACTCCTTCACCCAGAGGGGCACGGTTTTCACGCCCTTTGGTGGTTCCAGTGCCTTCTGGTAGCGCCGCAATTCACCCGTGTGCGTGGTGACAAAATCGTTTTCTTCGAGATAGGTGGTGATGGGGAGGCCGGCGGTCGCGGCATCGCCGATTTCAGAGGCCACCGATTCCAACACGAGGCTGAAAGGCGCCGCGGCGATCAACGCCTTGAGCCGCTCCGTTTCCTTGGCGTTCGAAAAAGGGGCGTCGTACAGCAGCACGAGGGCCTTGACCGAGCCATCCTTCACCAACTGCTCCAGCTCGTCGAGCATCGAGAACCGGAACCCCCGCTCGGTGAAGCCGCGCCGGTTGTAGATGCCGTCCGTGTGGGTCTGGAGTTTGGGCAGCTGGATGGCGTAACTTTTAGTCCCGATGCCAAACCGCCATTCGGATTTCGATGCAAGATCGCCCAAGCGCTGGGCCGCGTCGCAGCCAAAAACACCCTGGGCGATGACGGCCGTGGGGCCGGCCTGTTGGAGCGCCGCGCGGATGGCCACGATGCTGGTTTCCACTCGCTTCATGCTTGGTTTCATGAGGCGGGTTTCAGGCTTCAGGTTGTAGTCGTGGCAGGCGCTGCGCTCTTCATCACTGATGAAGTAGACGGCCGTTTTGCCTTCCGTGGGTCGGGGCCGGAAGCGCCAGACCTTGTTCTGGTCGACATCTGCCCAGATTGGGTTGGCCAGGGCAGAGTGGCGGCTGATGGTGGGGATGTTCTTGAGGTACCAGACCCGGCGATTGAACCTGAAATCGCGGCTGGTGAGCGCACCCACGGGGCAGAGATCCACCACGTTTCCCGCCCATGGATTGGCGTCCATGCTCTTGCCGCTATACGTGGTGACTTCCAAATTGGCGCCGCGCTGGGCTACGGTGAGTTCATGGGTGCCGCTGATCTCCTGTGTGAAGCGGATGCATCGGGTGCAATGGATGCACCGGTTCTTGTCGATGACGATTTTTCCGCCCAGATCTTCGTAGCGATACCGGCGTTTCACTTCGCCCATGCGGCTGTCCCCGCTGCCGTACTCATAGCTGTAGTCCTGCAGTTTGCATTCGCCCGCCTGATCGCAGATGGGGCAGTCCAGGGGATGGTTCAGCAGCAGGAATTCCATGACACCCGCCCTGGCATCAGCCACCGCCTTGGAGTTGGTGATGATCTCCATGGCGATGCCTTCGGGATTGTCCTTGGGTGCCGGTCCTACGGTCGTGGTGCAGCTGGTCGCCAATTTGGGCATTCCCTTGATCTCCACCATGCACATCCGACAGGTGGCCACCGGAGAGAGGACCGGGTGATAGCAGTAATGGGGTATGGCGATTCCAGCCTGCTCGCAGGCATCCAGCACAAGAGTGCCCACGGGTACATCTTTTTCCACTCCGTTGATCAATACCTTCGGCATGGCCTACCTCGAGCCTTCAGAATGAGGCATGGGTTGGGGTTGAGGCAACTGGCAGCTGAGTGCCAAGAGTCAAGAGTCTGGAGCCTAGAGGTGAATTGACAAGGCCACTTCCACCATGGTGCCTGATTTGGCTGTGCCTTGAATATTCGCGGTCTCAAAGCTCACCAGGTTCAACTCAACGCTGTATTGGTCTGAAAGTCGGGCGCCCGCGCCCACCATGGGCTTCACAACTGTCTTCAATCCACCTTTGATTGCGGGAAAAGAGCTCCCGTCAGCGGAGAAAGTCTGACTTTTGGCACGGAACTGAGAAGCCCTGAGCCCGGCGTGGACATAGAGATCCTGGCGGAAACCCCAGCGGTAAAGGGCAGAGGCGTAGTAGCCGTCGGTCTTATCATCCTGGGTGACACCACCATTAACGGTGGAGGCAGTGGGAAAGTATCGGTAGCCCCCATCGAATTCCAGGCTTTGGCGTCGGCTCAGGAGGTAGGTTCCGAACATGGCCACGCCATAATTTTTAGACTGCCCGATCCCGGCTCCATCCGTACCACTGAAATTACCTGCCACAAGCTTGAAACCTGCGTCCCAGCTCTCCTGGGCATGGGCCGCGGAGGCACCACAGGCGATCAGCAGGGCAGGAATGAGCAGATGAGAATGAAGCTTCATGGGGAACTCCTGTAAACAGCATCCAAGAATCGCCGCAAATTTGCCAGCTTCACTCCCATGTTTCGGGCAAACCATAGGTTCCGTTGGGATTTGCCGCGTGGAACAATGGACAATTGGAGTTTCGCCATGCCCCGCGCCCTGCTTTCGGTCTACGACAAAACCGGTCTGGTTGTTCTGGGCCGGAGTCTTAAAGAGTTGGGCTGGGATCTGCTCGCCACTGGTGGGACCTTCAAAGCGCTGGTGGACGGGGGTCTTGACGTAATCGAAGTGGCAGATTACACCGGTGCCCCAGAATGTTTCGAGGGCCGCGTCAAGACCCTGCACCCCAAGATCCATGGTGGCCTGCTGTTCCGCCGGGATTCAGACCAGCACGTGGCCGATGCAAATCGGCTAGATATCGCCCCCATCGACCTTGTCGTGGTGAATCTCTATCCCTTTGAAGCCACCATCTCCAAGGCCGGTGTCTCGCTTGAGGAATGTATCGAGCAGATCGATATTGGCGGGCCTTCCATGCTGCGAAGCGCATCCAAGAATCACAGCGCAGTGACAGTGTTGACAGATCCCGACCAGTACTCCGGATTCATTGAAAAACAACAAGAAGGCACCTGGTCCTTGAAAGACCGCCGGAACTGCGCCTTGGCGGCATTCAAGAAGACAGCTGCCTATGACGCTGCCATTTCGAAATGGATGGAAAGTCAATTTGAACCGAGCGGTGAAGACCTCCCAAGCACGCTGGATCTCAGGCTCTCCAAGCGCCAGGGACTGCGTTATGGTGAGAATCCGCACCAGCCCGCGGCATTCTATGTCGAACAAGCCTCGAGAGTGGAAGGCATCGCTGCCTGCGAACAACTGCAAGGCAAGGAACTTTCTTTCAACAACCTGCTGGATTCTGATGCAGGGGCAAGGCTGGCTTGGCAGTTTCAGGCTCCGGCCTGCATCATCGTCAAGCATAACAATCCTTGTGGTGCCGCGGTGGCTGGTCACCCCCTTGATGCTTTTTTGAAAGCTCAGGCCGGGGACCCTCTATCCAGCTTCGGCGGCATCGTGGCCTTCAACAGGGCCATCGGTGTCGAAGTCGCAAAAGCCATGGCCCAGAGTTTCTGGGAAGTCATTTTGGCTCCTGGCTTCACTCAAGAAGCCCTTCAGGTTTTCGCCACCAAGAAACAGTTGCGGCTGCTCCGCATGCCCAAGCATTGGCCCGAGGCCGCCTCCGGCATGGACGTGCGCACGATCGGCGGAGGCTTCCTGGTGCAACGCCCAGACGATCAGTTCGCTGATTTTGAACAATGGGAAGTAAAAGCCACCGGCCGGAGTCCGAAACCAGTCCAGGAAGATCTCGTGCTCGCCCAGAAACTCGCCAAAGCAGTCAAATCCAATGCCATCGTGCTCGTTAAAAACGGCGCCACTGTGGGCATCGGCGCAGGCCAGATGTCCAGGGTGGACAGTGTGGAGATCGCCTGCCGCAAAGCCGGTGAACGGGCCAAAGGATCGGTATTGGGCAGCGATGCGTTCTTCCCCTTCCCCGATGGCCTGGAGCTTGCCGCCAGCCATGGTGTCCATGCCTTTGTGGAACCCGGAGGCAGCCTGCGCGACGCCGATGTCATCAGCGCCGCACAAAGGCTCGGGGTGTGGCTGCTCTTCAGCGGCATGCGGCATTTCAGGCATTGATTCAGCAATACAACAGTCTTAGAGGCGACTGACGCAACAGAGGTTCACAGAGAGCCGAATTTGCTTTCCACCTCAAACCTCCGCTACTTCTGCGCTTTCCGCGATCGTTTCTCTCCCTTTGGAAAACCCATGAAAACATCTGAACTCCGTCATCGCTTTCTCGCTTACTTTGAGAAGAACGGTCATCGCAAGGTGGCTTCATCTTTCGTTGTCGGCCCCGCCGATGATCCGACGGTCATGTGGACCAACTCGGGAATGATCCAGTTCAAGGATGTGTTCCTCGGCAAGGAGAACCGGGACTATACGCGGGCGGTATCCAGTCAGAAATGCCTGCGCGCGGGCGGCAAGCACAATGATCTAGACCAGGTTGGATTCACGGCACGTCACCACACTTTTTTCGAAATGCTCGGCAATTTTTCCTTTGGTGATTATTTCAAGGCTGATGCCATCCACTTTGCCTGGGATCTGGTGACGGGCCCTCAAAGCGAAGGCAAGCTTGGCATTGATCCAAAGCGCCTTTGGGTGACGGTGTTCGAGGGTGCCGATGGCGTGCCCGCCGATCTCGAAGCTGAAGAGCTGTGGCGGGCCGCAGGCGTAGCGCCGGAGCGCATCAAGCGCTATGGCAAGAAGGATAACTTCTGGCAGATGGGCGATACAGGGCCTTGCGGCCCCTGCTCTGAAATTTTCTACGACCGGGGTGAAGGCTATGAGGGCCACCACGAACCCAACGGTCATGGCGACCGGGTCATGGAGATCTGGAATCTGGTCTTCATGCAATACGTGCGCGATGCGGAGGGGAATCTCTCACCCCTGCCCAAGCCCAGCATCGACACGGGCATGGGCCTGGAGCGCACGGCCTCCATCCTTCAAGGCAAGGACAGCAACTATGAGATCGATCTGTTCGAGCCCATCTTTGAAGCCATCTGGAACGTCGCGAAGGTGAATCCTGAAAACCGCTCGGAAAACACCAACCGCACAGCTTCACAAGTCATTGCCGACCACATTCGCGCGGCCACTTTCATGACCTTCGACGGAGTGGTTCCCAGCAATGAAGGCCGAGGCTATGTGCTGCGCAAGATCGTGCGCCGCGCCCTTCGCTTCGGAAAGAAGTTGGGCATTGAGGGCATTTTCTTCGCGAGTCTGGTGCCTTCAGTGGTGGAAGCGATGGGTGATGCCTACCCGGAGCTGAGGTCCGAGGCCTCCCGGATCTCCAAGACGTTGAAACGAGAAGAGCAGCAATTCTCGGTAACCCTCAACGCGGGCTTGAAACAATTGGAAACCTGTGATGTCAGCAATGGTGGGCTTTCTGGCACAGACATCTTCAAGCTTTACGACACGTTCGGGTTCCCCGTGGATCTGATGGAGGACTGGTGCCGTGAACGGAATCTTGCATGTGATCAGGCCGGATTCCAGAAAGCCTTGGCCGAACAGAAAGCCAAGGGGCGCGCCGCCCTGAAATCCCATGACCAGCGGCTCTCAGGTGATTTCGCGATGCTCGCGGAATTGCCGGCCACAGAATTCCTTGGCTACCAAACAACTGAATCCAATTCCAGAGTGCTGGCTCTTTTCGACTCGGCCAACAAGCGCGTTGCCTCCCTTTCCGGTGAAGGTTCCGTTCTGCTGGACCGGACGCCCTTCTACGCCCTGGGTGGTGGTCAGGTAGGTGATACAGGCATGCTGCGCTTCGAAGGCGGGGCGGCAGAAGTCCTGGATTGCACGGCACCCGCGCCCAAACGAAGTCTCCACAAGGTGCAGGTAAGCGGCGAATTGAAAGAAGGCGTACCCCTTTATGCGGCCGTGGACGCCGAGCGGCGTGCGCGCATTCGCGCCCATCACACGGCCACGCATCTGCTCCACGCCGCACTGCGTGAAGTCCTTGGCACCCACGTGAAGCAGGCGGGCTCCGTGGTGGATGCCGAACGCCTGCGCTTCGACTTCACCCATTTCGCACCCATCGAACCAGAGCAGATGGCAGAGATAGAACGGCTGGTGAACGAGCAGACCCTGCAGGCCAAGGCGACCCATCTGGCTGAGATGTCCATTGACGATGCGCTGGCTTCTGGCGCCATGGCTTTATTCGGTGAAAAGTACGGGGATCGAGTGCGCGTGATGTCCGTGCCTGGTTTCAGTGTCGAACTCTGTGGCGGCACTCATGTCGCCAACACTGGCGAGATCGGGCTGGTGAAAGTCACCGGCGAAAGCGCGGTGGCCAGCGGTGTGCGGCGCCTCGAGGCTGTGGCAGGGGCAGCGGCTCTGGAATTGCTTCAAAGTGACGAACTGCTGCTGGCCCATCTTGCTCGACAAGCCAACATTGGGCGTGAATCCCTGGGAGCCCTGATCACCGCCAAAGATACCCGTATCACTCAACTTGAGCGGGAATTGAAGGAGGCCAAGCTCAAAGCTGCCAGCGGTGGCGGGAGCAACGAGAAAGTGGAGCAGGTGAATGCCTTCACGGTTGTCACCGCCAGCGTGGATGGCCTGGAAGGCAATGCGCTGCGGGAATTGATGGACCAGGTCCGCACCCGCCATCAAAACGCCGTCATCGCCCTGGCTTCGAAAGTCGCCGAAGACAAGTTGGCCATGCTCGTCTCCGTGTCCGCAGGACTCAACGCCGATGCCGGTGCGCTTTTGAAACTGATGGCCCCCCACATCGATGGCCGCGGAGGCGGAAAGAGAGATCTGGCGCAGGGCGGCGGCTCGAAACCAAATGGTATTGCCTCGGCCTTCGAAGCAATGAAAGCCTCGCTGGCTGCGCTTTAGCCCCATGTTCCGCGTCCCATGGTGGCTGCCGGCTCTCGTCATCGGATCCGCCCGGTTGCTCTGGCCGCGACATTCATGGGCCGCGGTGCTGGCCTACCACCTCCTGTGCCTGATGGGGCTGCGCGGACCTTTCAATTGGGGGAAGGTCGGCCACGCCTGGATCCCGATTATGGCGGCCTTCGCAATGCTCCCGCTCATCCTGCTGGTCCCGCACCTTCCCTTTTTTCCGAGGGATCAAGCCATTGATCTGCTGGGCCGATGGCCCGGCGGGCTCACAAGCTGGGCGATCTATTCCTTCATCTTCAACGTGGCCATAGAAGAAGCCTTCTGGCGTGGCACCTTCGTCCGCGAGAAGCCTTGGCCCGCTTACATTCACGGAGCCGCATTCGGAACACATCACTGGGTCGCTGCTTTTCTGCAATTCGGTTGGATATGGGCTCTGCCGGCGTTCCTCCTGCCTGCGGCCGCCGGGATGTCGTGGGCGCACAGTGTGCGTCGTACAGGGGGCCTGGGAGTCGCGCTGCTCACGCACCTGTGGGTGGATGTGGCCTTGGTGCTTTTGGTGTTCGGGCAGCTGCGTTAGGGTTTAGGGTCCGTTCAAAATAACCAGTGCAGTTCTGGTTATTTTGTTACGGACCCTTATGTCGGCCACAGGCCGACGCGATGGATGATGCTCAGCAGTTTAGTCGAAGGAGTTATGGCCCCTCCAGCGATCCGGCGCAATGCGCCCTCCTGCTCACTACGTTTGCAGAGCAGGAGCCTCTATGTCGGCCACAGGCCGACGCGATGGATGATGCTCAGCGGTATAGTCGAAGGAGGTACGGACCCCTGCGTCGGCTGCAGGCCGGCGCGTGTGAAATGCTGAACCAGGGAGTTGACATGCGAAACCTGCTCATCCTCGCCGCAGCGAGTTTATCTCTTCTCGCGCAGGCTCCGCCCTCCCGCGCCCAAAGGCCCATCCACACATTCTCCATCGTGGCCCGGGATCCGGTGACCGGCGACCTCGGCGTGGCTGTACAGAGCCACTGGTTCAACGTCGGGAGCGGGGTGATCCACGCTGAGCCTGGCGTGGGCGCTGTCGCCACCCAGAGCATTCCTGATATCGCCTACGGTCCCCTTGGCATTCAATTGATGAAGGCCGGAAAGAGTGCCCCAGAAGCCCTTAAGGCGCTGGTATCCGTGGATTCAGAAGCCGCGGTGCGGCAAGTGGGCATGGTGGATGCGCAAGGCCGCGCGGCATCCCACACCGGGGCGATGGATATTCCCGAGGCTGGCGGCATCGCGGGCGAAGGCTTCGCCGTGCAGGCCAACATGATGGGCAAGAACACGGTCTGGCCGGCCATGGCCAAGGCCTATCGTGATTTGCTCAAGGATCCCAAGTACGACCTCGCGGATCGCCTCTTGGCGGCCCTTCGCGCGGCCCAAGCCGAAGGCGGCGATTTCCGCGGCATGCAGAGCGCGGCCATCCTCATCGTCAAAGCGAAACCTTCGGGCCAGCCATGGAATGACAAACTGTTCGACTTGCGCGTGGAAGACAACGCCGATCCCATCGCGGAACTCTCGCGGCTGGTCCAGCTGCAGAGGGCCTACCTGCTCATGAACGAGGGCGATGCCTCCGTCTCCAAGAACCAATGGAAGGAAGCGCTGGCGGCCTACTCCGCTGCTGCCAGGTTGGCTCCGCAGATCGTGGAGCTGCCGTACTGGCACGCTGTGGCGCTGGTGAACGGTGGCCGGGTTCAAGAGGCCCTGCCCATCTTCAAAGAAGTATTCCGGCGTGAACCCAGGTGGCGCGACGCGGCCCGGCGCTTGGCGAAGGTGAAGCAGCTTCCCAATGACGAAACCACACTGAAGCTGATCGAAGCGCAATAGGAAACCAGGGGTCTCCTCCGTTCATTGATTCCCCTGGCGGGGATCAGCCTCGTTTCTGGGTTGTGCCTGGATGTACTGTCCGGTCAGGAAAAGATAACGCTCATCCGCTCGCCGCCGCCTGATCGCTGGGCTTTCCTGGTTGCCATTGGAATCCGCGGATCGGATCCGCGAGTGGATGCAGAAGGCCTGGCCTGCCTCGCGGCGTTTTCCTGCATTCAAAAGCTGCAGCACCGGAGAATCCCGAAAACCTTGCACCCCAATGTTGAACGCGAGCATGACAAGCGCATCGAATTCATGTTGGCGGAGGGGAACCTGGACGAGAGTGCGGACCGAATCCACCACACGATCGACATCCTTCCAGAGAAGGGCTTCCGCATCCCTTTCTTCGATACCCCGCTGAAGTTCGAGGCCTTCATTCCCGTACAGGCGGTGACCATATCCGATGTGGGCAACCTGGCCGCCATGTAAGACATGACGCCCGTCCTTGACGAAGCAGCCTTCCTCGGCCATCAGCATGCGCATGCCCTTGGTGCTGAAATCGAGATCAGGTGGACTTTGGCGGGGCGTGGCGTCGATCCCCGACGCGTGCAGCATGATGCCCAGATAGACCATGGCCAGGAAACGCATCCTCATCACTTCCGGAAGGAGAAGAACACGGCGCCCACCAGGCAGCAGGCGGCCCAAAGGTGATTCAAGGTCAATTTCTCCCGCATGTACCACACCGCGAAACCTGCGAAAACAATCAGGGTAAGGACCTCTTGAATCACCTTCAATTGGGGCAATGTATAGCGCCCGTACCCCATCCGATTGGCGGGCACCTGCAGGCAGTACTCGATGAAGGCGATGCCCCAACTCACCAGGATGGCTATGAAAAGGGGTGAATTGCGTTCTGTCTTGAGATGCCCGTACCAGGCGAAGGTCATCGCGATGTTGGAGAAGAAAAGCAGCAGAATAGGCAGCCAGGCTCTCATTTTGCTGGTTTTCTCCGAAAATGTGCTTCCCTGGTCTTAAAGGGCCGTCCCACTTCGAATCCGACAGAGGGCGAGCGCTCCCACCCGGGCCAGAAATCGCAGTGCCTCAAGTTGGGATTCACTGGGGAAGGACGCTTTTTCGCCCTTGAAGGTGGCCGCGAACAGGATCCCGATGATCCGGCCTTCCAACAGAAGTGGGACCCCCATGAAGCTCGACAATGCGAAGGTCTCCACAAACTGGGGATTCAAGAGGGAAATTGTCCCGTTGTCCTCGCCCACATAGCTCACGACCTTTTCTTCATAAAGGCGCTGGCTGAATGTGCTTCGCAGTATGGGGATCCGCATGCCCAGGTAGACCTTTTGCAGGCGCGTGGGCGAAAAGGCCAGGATCTCCACTTCCACTGGATTATCGGTATCGGGGATCTCTCCGAACAACCAATTCAAGCAGGGATAGATCAGGGCCGCCTGTTCCAGGAGCACCTGCAGCAATTCGTCGATGCTGGCGCACCGGCCGACGGCAGTGATGATCGTCGAATGTGCGTTCAGATCCGGGTTCGGCCCACCATCTGGAGTGGGTAAGAAGGGCCCGGCTGGAGCCTGGTTATGGGTAGTTTTTCCCGTCATCAGAGTTGGTAGATAACTCTATCTTACCGCGCGAATTCCGTCGCGCGGGTTTCGCGCATGACGGTGACACGGATCTGGCCGGGATACTGCATTTCGGCCTCGATGCGCTTGCTCACGTCCTTGGCGATCCAGAAGGCCTGGTCGTCGTTCACCTGGCCCGCGTCCACCATGATGCGGATCTCGCGCCCGGCCTGCATGGCGAAGCTCTTCTGCACGCCCTTGTAGCTGTTGGCGATGCCTTCGAGTTGCTCCAGGCGCTTGACGTAGGTCTCCATCATTTCGCGCCGGGCGCCGGGCCGCGCAGCACTGAGGGCATCCGCCGCGGTGATGAGCATGGCCTCGACCGTGCGCGGCTCGAAGTCGCCGTGGTGGCAGCTCATGGCATGGATGACGTTTTCCTTCTCGCCGAATTTGCGCAGGATCTCCATGCCGATCTCGATATGGGTGCCTTCCACTTCTCGGTCGATGGCCTTGCCGATGTCGTGGAACAGCCCAGCGCGCCGCGATAATTTCGCGTCACACCCCATCTCGCCCGCCATGTATTCGGCGATATGCGCGACCTCTTTCGTATGGTCCAGCACGTTCTGGCCGTAGCTGGTGCGGTATTTGAGCCGGCCCAGGAGTTTGTGCAATTTGGGATGCACATCGGGGAAGCCCAGCTCGATGGCTGCCGCCTCGCCGACTTCTTTCAGGTGCTGGTCCATATCCAGCTTGGTCTTTTCGACCACTTCCTCGATGCGGGCAGGGTGGATCCGGCCGTCGGCCAGGAGCTTGAGAATGGCCTGGCGCGCCACTTCCCGGCGGATGGGATCGAAACTCGACACCACGATGGTCTCGGGCGTGTCGTCTACGATCAGGTCGCAGCCGGTGGCTTTTTCGATCGCCCGGATGTTGCGGCCCTCGCGGCCGATGATGCGGCCTTTCAGGTCATCGCTGGGAAGCTGGACGGAACTCACGGCGGCCTCTGAGACCACATCGGACGCCACGCGCTGGATGGCCGCGCCGATGGTCCAGCGGGCTTTCTTCATGCCCTCTTCCTGGGCTTCTTCCTCGATGCGGCGGATGAGCTTGGCGGCATCCATCTTCGCGGTGTATTCAAGCGATTCAATGATTTCCTTCTTCGCATCCTCACGGGTGAGGCCAGCCACTTCTTCCAGCTTTTTGGCCTGCGCTTCCACCAATGCCTTGGCCTCGGCCTGCTGAGCCTGGAGTTTTTCCAGTTCCGCTCTCCGCTTTTCGGTAGCGGTTTCCAACTCCTTGGTTTTCTGTTCTATGCCTTTGCTCTTCTCATCGAGAGCCAAAGTTTTCTTATCCAGGTTGTCTTCCTTGGACTGAATCCGCTGCTCTTGTTTGTCCAGGGCCCCCTGGCGTTCGTAAAGAGCCTTCTCGGCCTCCTGGCGGGCCGCCAAGGCTTGTTCCTTGGCCTTGAGCTCGGCTTCCTTTAGGATGGCATCGGCCTCCCGCTGGGCCCGATCCTTGGCACCCTTGACCTCGGCTTCGGCGGACCGGGTGGCCTGGTCCCGGATGACTTTGGCTTCAGCCTCGGCATGGATGCGGGCATCGGTGCCCGCCGAGGCCTGGGCTTTGGCCTTCGTGGCCTGAAGGGCGAAAAAGATGGCGGCAAACAGCAGCAGGACGAGCGCCGCGCCAAGGATAAGGGTCAATGTATTCATCGCGGTGTCTCCATGAGAGTGGGAGTCACCCGCGCATCCAAGTTGTCAACCAAGTCCCCGCTCAGTCGTGTGGGCTTGCCGAGTTCCCTAAGGTGTAGGGGGGAAACCACCGTTCCTTGCGGAACACCCGCCTTTCAGGCGCGCCGCGACGCGGAACGCACACAAGCGGGGTAAGGTCTCCCAGGCAGTTATACGGAACAAGCGCTTGGCCAATACACGGGCCTCGCAGGGATCAAGGTTCGCTCCCGAACAGGCCATCCTGTCCTCCCGGAGGAGTCGAGGGTTGGGGGTGGGAGTCGTGGGATTCATCCGGAACGTCGTCGAGAAGCTTTGAAAGAGTGTGTTCCAGGTCTTGGGTGGTGCGGGTGGCTTCCTGTTCCAATTGCGCAACACGATGCGCCAGGTTCAGGGCCCCCATCAGCAGCCAGGTGGTTGAGTCCAGGGCTGAAGGGGAACTCCCCCATGTTACCTCATAGGCCTCTTCCATGTCGTGAAAGCCGGATTCAAGCACTTCCTTGGCCCGGGTCAGGCTGTCGCCGTATTCCAGGGTATGGACCTTAAGTGAGCGGCCCAATACCTCCAGGTGGACATCTTGAGCCTTGGGTTTGCGGGGGAGGGGCGTGACTTTGCCAGCGGGAATGCGGATGGAGGGGGCCTT
>JANYJQ010000007.1 GCA_025358435.1 Holophagaceae bacterium | reverse complement strand
GCCAGCCTTTTGCGTGGCGCCGAAATGTCCGATGTCATCTTTTCCGGGACATCAGATAGGCGTGCCACCGGAATGGCGGAGGTGAAGCTGTCACTGGAAATGGCGGATCCCACTCTGCCCGGAGCCACCAAGGAAATTGTGATTTCCCGGCGCCTGTATAGGGATCAGGGTTCTGAATATCGTGTGAATGGCCGTGAGACGAGGTTGAAGGATGTGCAGGATCTGCTCATGGATACGGGCATGGGGACTCGCGCGTATTCCTTCATCCAACAAGGGCAGATTGATCTGATTCTTTCGACCAAGCCCAAGGACCGTCGCATTCTGTTGGAGGAGGCTGCGGGCATCACCCGCTTCAAGCTTCGCCGTACCGAAGCGGAAAGAAGGCTGGTCGAGACCAAAGCCAATCTGGAGCGGCTGCAGGACATTCTTTTCGAGCTGAACAAGCAGCTTGACAGCCTGCGGCGCCAGGCGGTCAAAGCCAAGCGGGCCGCGGAGCTGGACCAGACCATCAAGGCTACCCAACGTGTGCTGCTCTCTGCGAAAACCGAGGAATTCCAGGTTCTGAAATCACACCTGGCCGACGCAAGGGATCACCTGGAGCGCCAGATTGCCCAGCTCACCGTGCAGGCATCGGAGAAAGCGGCCGAAGTCGGGGCCCAGCGCCTGAAAGTGGATGAGGTCCAGCGGAGCCTCGATCGGGGCCAGCGTGGGGTCATGGCCCTGGAACAGCGCCTGGGATTCATCGAGCAGGAAAAAGGGTTTGAGGAAAGCCGTGTGGCTGAATCGATGGGGTTGATCGAGCGGTTGGGGAGCCGCCATCAGGAACTGTCGCATCGCGTCTCAGCCCTCGCTGCTGAAATCGCCGCTGTGCAAGCGAATGAAGTCGAAGCCGCCCAGATCCTGTTAGGGCGTGAAACCACCTTTACGGAGGCCGAGGAAATAGTGGTGCTCGCGGGAGGGGCGCTTCGCCGCGCCGAGGCCTTTTTACGCGATCTGCGCCACAGACGGGCCGAAGCGAAGGCCTCAGTGCAGGCCCATCACAAACAGAAACTGGAGGTCCAAAGTCTGATCGCCCAACTGGAGGGACGATTGGAAAGCCTCAATCACGAAGAAGCCGTCCGGGCACCCCGGCTGGAAGGCCTGCTGGTCGAATCATCCCGCCTGGGCAAGGAACTCGAGGGCAGCGCCGAACGGCTGGAGGCCGTCGAAGAAGCCCTGCGTGTGCAACGCAATGAGGTTCGTGAAAAGCAGGAATCCATTCGAGCAGCGGCCAAAGCCCTGCAAGAATCCGAAGGCCGGCTCGAAGCCCTTGAGCGGCGCACAAGCCAGATCTCAGACCTGTTGCAGCAGGCCAGCGGCTCGGCAGAAATCAAGAAAGGCCTCGCCTGGCTTCGCGAGCGGGGCATCCAGATCCGCAGCCTCGCCGAGTGCATTGAGGTGGATGAGGAACATCGCCCGGACCTCGAGCGGTTATTGGGCTCCTGGGTCCAGGCCATCGCTTTGGATCACACAACCATGGCAGGCACTGCCGAAGCGCCGGGTCAGCTTTGGATGGAGGCGGCGAGCCCTTCCACGCAGCTGCCTGCTCCTGGCCGATGCTCGCCCATGCTCGCAGGCATAACTTGGAAAACCACCGCGCCTCGCATGTTCGAAGGCCTGCTCCATCGGGCCTTCCGCTGTTCCGATGCCGATCTCCCTGAACTCGCCATCAAGCATCCCGAAATGGCATTCGTCTCCCCGCGTTTCGTCAGAGTGCCCTTTGGCCCTGTTCAGCTTGGTGCGGCTTCGCCAGCTGCGTCGCCCCTGAAACTGCAATCCGAATTGGACAAAGCACGCAAAGATCGCGAGGCGGTGCTTGAAGCGACGGAGGCCGCGGAGGAAGGACTCAAAAGGCTCCAGGAGGATAGTTCAGAGTCCCTGACCCGTCTGGAAGAGATGGAAGAGGACTACCGGGAAGGCCGCCAACGCGCGGAATCATTGAAGGGACAGTTCGCTTCCATGAATAGCCAGCTTGGTGAGATCAAAGAAGCCGTTGATCGGGCTGATGCGCTGTGGGATCAGCTGGAACAGGAGATCAAGGACCATCAGGTCCGGCTTCATGTCCTGGAAGAAGCGCCTCATGAGGCCGAGGATGTGGCACTTGAGGAGGCGATCCATGATGGGGAAGCCAAAGTGCAGGAAGCCCAGAGCGCGCTGGACCACCATCGCGAGGTCCGTATGGAGACAGCGCGCCTGCGCGATGCCGCCTGGGCCGAGCGGGATGCGTTGCAGCGCCAGCTCCAACTCCAGCAGCGTGGCTATTTCGATGTGGAAGCGGAATTGAAGCGGCTGCAGTCGGATCTCTCCGAATCGGACATGAAGCGCCTAGAGGCTGGACAACACATTCAGGAGCTTGAGGCTGAAGCCCAGGCGAAGCTGAAGGAACGCCAGGACGCGGTGGACGTGCTTGCGGAAATGCAGCCAAGGATGGAGGCCGAGGCCGAAACCCTCCGCGCGCAGGAGCGCGCAGCCAGGGACTTCCAGGAAGCCCTGGAAAATGCCAGGCAATTGCATCATGAAAACCAGGTGGCGGCGGCCCAGGTCCAGGGCGGGACCGATGCCTTGGCCAAGGAAGTGGAATTCGCACTGGGACTTGAGATTCCAGCATTCATGGCATCCATCACCGTAGAAGAACGAGAAGCCTGGGTGCTGGGCGAACTGGTGCATCAAACACGCCTGAACGAAGCCCAGAGCAATCGGCTGGATCTCGGCGGGGTGAACCCGCTGGCGATCCAGGAATTGGCGGAAGCCGAAGAACGCATGGCCTTCATGCAACAGCAGCAGGGTGATGTCAATGAGGCCATCGGCAACCTGGAATCCACCATCTCGGAAATCAACGCGACTTCCGAAGAACGGTTCCGTGAAGCCTTTGATTTCATCAACGCCCGCTTTTCCGAGGTCTTCAAGGAGACTTTCGGCGGCGGCAGCGCGCACCTCTCGCTGGATGATCCCAAGGACTTGCTGGAGTGCGGCATCGAAATCACAGCCCAGCCGCCGGGCAAGAGCGCCAAGGCCCTGACCCTGTTGAGCGGCGGTGAAAAAGCGTTGACGGCGATCTCCCTGCTCTTCGCGATCTTCTACTTCAAGCCCTCGCCCTTCTGCGTGCTGGACGAGGTGGATGCGCCGCTCGACGAAGCCAACGTGGGCCGGTTTGTCGCCCTCGTGCAAAAGATGAAAGCCGACACGCAGTTCGTCGTCATCACCCACCAGAAGCCGACCATGGTCGCTGCGGATACGCTCTATGGCGTGACCATGCAGGAGAAGGGCATTTCGAAGCTTGTGAGCGTGCAGCTTCGCGAAGCCGAGCAGCTCGTGTGATATTCGATCTTCTTTGGCCCATAGCTCATGCCTCGCCCGTGATCTGATAGCCTCAATCCATGAATCTCGTCGAATGGGACCTCGGCAATGTGTCGCATGGAATCACGTGGGGCGGCGTTGATGAAGCGGGGCGGGGTGCCTGGGCCGGGCCCGTGGTCGCGGCCTGCGCGGTCCTGGACCATCCGACCATAAAGAAATGGCGGCATGTGCTAGAGGATGTGCGTGATAGCAAGAAGCTAAGCCCGGCACGACGCGAAGTTCTGGCTTCTGAGTTGAAGTCGATGCTGCCGGCCTATTCGGTCGCGGAAGTGGACAATCTCGGCATCGATAGGGAAAACATCCTGGAAGCCACCTTCATGGCCATGCGGGGCGCTGTGTCCCAATTGGCCGTGAAGCCCCGAATTCTTTTCGTGGATGGCAACCAAGCCCCGAAAACCGGCCTTCCGGAGCGGCTGCTGGTGGAGGGTGACGCAACCAGCTGCGCCGTAGCCTGCGCAAGCATCCTAGCCAAGACCCACCGCGACGAGATCATGCGGCGCATGGGCGATCACTATGAGGGTTACGACTTCGGGCGGCACAAAGGGTACGGCACGGCCAGGCATCGTGAAGCTTTGCTGGAGCTCGGGCCGTGTGCCATCCACCGCATCAGCTTTTCACCTGTGATTTCAGCTCAGAAGCCCAGCGAGGAGGTCAGGGATTTCTTGCGCCAAAGCCTGGAAAAATGTGATTCAGTCGTGGAATTGCATTGCTGGGTGGACGTGCACTTGCGGCCGGCGTACGGGAAATTGAAACTCGTCTGGGTGGAGACCCTGAGACGCCGCTACGCAACATTGCTGACACGGCTGGTGGCTGGGGAAGAGGGCTTGGGATGAAGGTTTCTGCGGTGGTGCTGGGCCTCGTGAGGCAGGATGAGCGCTGGTTTCTCCAGCGGCGGGATCCTGGGAACAACGTGCTGCCAGGACGATGGGAATTCCCTGGCGGGAAGGCTGGCATCGGTGAGCCCCTTGAGGACGCGCTTCGAAGAGAGCTTGCCGAAGAATTGGACTGGAAACCGTCATCCGTTGCCGCGATGGAAAGCCTTGTGCACCGTTATCCCGATCGCATCGTGCGGCTCCATCCTTTCTCTTGCGACGGTCAATTTGAGATCCGGACAAGCCTCTCCTGGGGTTGGTTCACTTTGGATGAGATGCGTGGCCTATCGATGCCAGAAGCCAACAGGCCGCTGTTGGAACGCTTGCGCTGATGAAGCGGGGCATCGCCTCCACGCTTCGCGCTGCGGCATCTTTAGGCAGTGTCTGGGTACTGCTTCAGGTGTTGCCGCGATGGTTGCCGGAAGACCCGGCCCGAATCGCCGCCGGTGAATGGGCCAGTGAGACCGAGGTAGCGGCCCTGCGTCACCTGATGCGGCTCGATTTGCCATTGCATCAGGCTCTTGGCAACTCCTTGGATGATTTGATCCACGGATCGTTGGGTATGAGCCTGCGTTTCCAGCGCCCCGTCGCGGAATTGCTCAGGAGCGGTTTCCCGGTAAGCCTTCGCTTGGCTTTCTTCAGCCTCGTCCTTTCCGCATTGCTGGCCTGGATGATGGTGGGCACTTCCGAACGCGCCAAATGGGTTCGCGCCGCAGCGGTGGCTTCGCCAGTTTATGTTGCCGGTCCGCTGCTGCTTTGGACCGTGGCTCAGCATGTGCGGTGGATTCCAGTGGCGGGGATTCAGGGTTGGGCCACCTGGATCCTTCCTTGCATCGCGCTTGCGATACCGTTGGCGGGCCACCAATCGCGGATCGTTTCGGCACAGCTCGAAGCGTTGAGGGAATGCTACGGACTTCGCGTGTGGAAGGCCGCAGGCGTTCCAAAATCCACCCAATGGCTGAAATGGATTCTCCCGGCGGTCTCTGGTCCATGGCTGACGGTGGTGGGTTTGCAATTGGGCGGGCTCCTGGGTGGCGCCGTATTGACCGAAACCATTTTTTCGCTTCCCGGTTTGGGCCTTCAGCTGGTGGGTGCGCTGTCAGCAAGGGATCTGCCCATGCTGCAAGGCACGGTGCTGCTGGGCGCGGCGTTTTATGTGGCGACCCAATTGGCGGTGGAATGGGTCCAGGGCTTTCTTGATCCGAGGACGCGATGAAACGCAGTTGGATTGCGGCTGCCTCGATCCTCATGCTCGGTTTTGCATTCGGCGGCAACGGCGTTGTGGATTTGTTTCATCGTCTCGAGGGCCCCAGCCCGGCGCATCTTTTTGGCACGGATGAACTGGGTCGCGATTTGTTCCATCGCTGGTGGCTGGGTGGCGCCCGCGCATTGACGCTGGGCCTTGGCCTTACGTCGCTGCACATCCTGTGCGGCACTCTCGCGGCGCTCGCAGTCCACCCATCGCCGATCCTCCGCCGCGCTTTGTTGGCTTTGGCGGATGCGCTAGCCTCTATTCCCGCGTTATTGCTATGCCTGTTCCTACTGGCCTTCCTGAGGCCTGGCTATGCGGCCTTGATCCTGGCGCTGGCCGTGGGTGGTTGGATTCCCTATGCGCGGCTCTCGCTTTCCCATCTGGACACATTGAAGTTGGACCCTAGCCTCCAGCAGGCCAAATTGATGGGAGCTAGCCGATTCCATAATTGGACAAACCACCTGTTCCCACGCTTATGGCCCATTCTTTCGGCTCAAGGAGCCGTGGGGATCGGGGCCGTGGTGTTGGCTGAGGGCGGCCTCAGTTTTCTTGGTCTGGGTCTGCCGCCAGAGCAGGCCTCCTGGGGCTCCATGCTTGCAGCAGGCCGGGCTTTCCTGCTGGTGAGCCCGTGGCAGCTGATTTGGCCTTCCTTGGGCCTGCTGGCCCTGTTGATTGCGACCGAAGCCAATAGGCACCCAGGTGAGGAAGCCGCCACGGGGCCAAAATAATTATTTTGTCTGCAACGAATCTCCGTGCTCTGTTGAAATCCGACGGGTTGGAAACAAGTTTGTTAATCTATGCACACCAAGGATATGGAGTTCATGTGCGCCGAACGTTGATGGGGACATTGTTGCTCGCAACCGGGCTTGCCCTTTCCGGGCCGAGGGCCAGCGCCCAGCCCAAACCCGCAGGCCAGGCAGCGCCAGCGAAACCCGGTTCCCAAACCGAAGTGACCGTGGATGTGCGTCAAGGGAAATTGGGCCTGGGCTTGCCAAAACCATTGTTGGCAACCGGGGCCGGTCTGGACGCCGATGGCGTCAATTCCAATTTCACCGAGGTTTTGCGCCGCGATCTTGAAGACGCGGGCCCTTTCGCGCTGCTGAAGGACAAACTGCCCGCCACGGTGGAAGCCTCCACAGTGAAGCCCTGGCTTGATGCTGGCGCAGAATGGGTGCTCTCGATGAAGGTCGCGAAGACCGGTGAAGTCGTGACTGTCACCTTGCAGGTGCTTGACGTGAAGGCGACCGCGCAAGGAGAAGGCAAACAGCTCCGCTACGCGTTCAGCAAAAACTACTCGGGTAATACCTCCTTACTGCGCCGCATCGCCCACACCATGGCGGATGATCTGGTGGACCGGCTCACCGGCGATCGCGGCATCGCCAACACCAGGATCGTCTTCGTCCGGCAAATGGCTCCAGGCATCAAGGAGCTTTTCCAGGTGGATAGGGATGGTGCAAATCCCATTGAGCTCACCCGCTATGGAAGTTTGACCCTGTCGCCCACAGTGGCGGCAGATGGACGTCTGGCCTATGTCACCTACAAAGGCGGATCGCCGGAGATATGGGGCCAGAAGAAACCCGGAATCCCCCACGAACGGCTCTACCCCAACTCGTCGGCGGGAGCCCAAGGCAGCTGTTACGCCCCGGTCTGGTCCCCCGACGGAAAGCGCCTGGCTTTCACGCAGAGCGATCGGCGCGGCAACAGCGACATCGTGGTGCTGGATGTTCAGACGGGCCGTGTGCGCAAGTTGACTGATGGTGGTTTCATCAATACAGAACCCAGCTGGAATCCGGCCGGAACACAGATAGCCTTCACCTCCGATCGGGAAGGCGGTCCCCAGGTGTACCTGATGGAAGAGGATGGCTCCAATGTGCGTCGGCTCACGGTAGAAGGCAGTTACAACGCCAGCCCGGCATGGAGTCCCAATGGCGCCATGATCGCTTATGTCTCTCGCTTTGAAGGCAAATTCGATCTTTTTGTTTTCAAACTTGGCGAAGGCAAGGCCTACCAGGTCACCACCGGCGTGGCTTCCAGCGAGTCGCCAGCCTGGTCTCCAGATGAGCGCCGCCTGGTTTTCTCAAGCAACCGGGGAGGCAGCATGCAGATCTGGACCACAGACCTTTCCGGCAATACCGTCAAGCGCCTGACCGAGTTCAATTTCTGCCAAAGCGCAAAATGGACGAGGAGCAGATAGGCCGTTTTAATGACGGCCCCATATTTTCTCTCGCCCTTCCGATGCGACTTGTTAAGCTAAGTCGGAATTTCAAAGGGCCCTCATGGAGGTAGTTGTCATGCGATCGGTTCGAAATCTTTTCATCCTCGGCTCATCACTGGGGCTCATCACGGTGCTTGGCTGCAAGAAGCCTGAGCCCACCCCAGAACCGCCACCGGCCACCATCACCAAATCAGAACCGCCCCCCGCCGAAGTCAAAACGCCGACCGTGGACACCACCAAGCCCGTCGATATGAGCGCAGCGAAATACGCAGAGTTCCAGAAGGCCGCAAGCGCGGCTCTAAAAGACATCAACTTTGATTTCGACAGGTCGGACATCCGCGATGCAGACAAGCCAAAGCTTCAGGCGATCGCGTCCTTCATGAAATCATTCGGATCGGCGCGCATCATGATCGAAGGCCACTGCGATGAGCGGGGCACGGTGGAGTACAACTTGGCACTTGGTGATCGCCGGGCCTTTGCCGCCCAGAACTACCTCTCGGGCCTCGGGGTCAACCGCGACCGAATGGGCACCATCAGCTATGGCAAGGAAAAGCCCAAGGCCATGGGCCAGAACGAGGAGAGCTTCTTCATCAACCGCCGTGGAGAGTTCAAGCTCCAGAATTAAGCCCTTATTAAAAAAACGCTAAGGTCAACCGGGGGGCTTTTTCATGTCCCCCGTTCCTTTTCCAAGATGGAGGTTCCATGAATCAGCGTAATCTGGCTCTTGCAGCTATTTTCGGCAGTGTGGCCTTCTTCACCGGGTGCGAATCCGATGAGCGGCTCAAGGCCGTGGAACGGGAAGCGGGGGAGCTCAAGGTGGAGGTCTTCAAACTCCGGCAGCAGCAGGAAGACAGCTCCCGCAAGGCTGATCTCGACCGCAAGGAGGGAGCGGAATGGCGAGCGGAGGATAGGCAATTCCGGGCCGACCTGCAGGAAACGCTTCGCCAGCTTTCAGACGCCACCAAGGTCATCAACAACCGCATGGGCAACATCAGCCGCACACAAGCCTCGGCTCCGTCAACCCCGGCCGCCGTTCCACCCACCAGCACCCCTGATGATGAAAAAGCCTTCGGCAGCGCCGTGCTGGACTACAACCGTGGAAACTACGCCATCGCTGCTGAAGGTTTGGATCTATTCATACGCACCTATCCCAACAGCGTGCGGAAGCCCGATGCGCTCTTCTTCCTGGGCATGGCTTACTACAACCAGAAAAATTATGAGAAATCTCAAGGAGCGTTTGATCGCATTCTTCGTGACCACCCCAGTTCAAGCCAATTCCTTCCCGCCAAACTCAAGCGCGGCCAGTGCCTGCTGAAACAGGGCCTGAAACCAGCGGCGCTGAGGGTCTTCAAGGAACTGGTGGATGGATTCCCAGGCACGCCGGAAGCGCGCACCGCCCAACAGGAAATGACGGATCTTGGATACTGAATCCGGACGGAACATCGAGCGTTGGCGAGTCCCCCTTCGAATCGACCTGGCGGGGGGAACGCTGGATCTCTGGCCGATCTATGCCTTGGTCGGAGGCGCCTGCACAGTCAACGCCGCAATCGACATGTGGATCGAATTCGAAGCCACCTTTGGTGGCAACGGCCACCACATCGAAAGCACGGATCTAGGGTTCTCGTTTGGAGGAGCAGACTGGCCGCAAACAGCGCCCCGTGGCCTTTCGTGGGTGTGGCGCGTGCTCAATGCGGCACCTCGAAGGCCGGATTTCCTTCGCATAAAAAGCCCTGTTCCCAAAGGATCTGGCCTGGGCGTTTCCAGCTGCCTGGGCATTGGATTGCATGGCATGGCCATGGGCATCGAGGCGGGAGCAGAACTGGCGGCTGCCATACCCGTGTTGCGGGATTTAGAAGCCCAGGAGCTGCAGACACCGACGGGGTGGCAGGATTACTATCCAGCCGCCCTCGGTGGATGCCTTCAGTTGCATTGGGGACCGGTACCGAGCTGGGAATGTCTTTCGCCGCACCCAGAATTGCTGGAAGATCTGCTTATCTTCTACACAGGGCAACCGCACCATTCGGGCCTCACTAATTGGGAGGCCTACAAGCGCTTCATCGAAGGGGATGCCACCACGCGGGAGGCTTTGACAGACATTGCTTCGATCGCCGAAGAAATGGCTCTGGCGGTTCCTCTGGATCCGATCGAAGTCGGTGAACTACTGGAACGTGAAGGCGCGGCAAGAGCACGGCTTTCCCCCTTTGTGGAGACTGATGCCATGCGTGCTGTGCGCGAACGGGGCAAGCGCGAGGGCTGGTTCTCTGGCATGAAACCCTGTGGCGCGGGCGGCGGCGGCTCCTGCATCCTGGTGGTCAGGAAAGGCGGCCGCGAAGCCGCCCAGGCAGCCTTGCGGGCCATGGCACTGCCCGTGCTGGGGGCTGATATCACAAAACGGGGTTTGCACCGTGTTTGATCAGCGCGAGCAGGCTTGCCACCGGGGGATCATTCAAGGGCGCCATCCCTGTTTCTTTGCTGAGATCCCGAAGACGCTGGTCCCGCTTGCCTAGGGCGAGCCGAGCCATATCCTCTGCGGCAATCCAGCGGCAGCCGCCGGGTGCTTCAAAACGCTGCTCCAATCGCAGGTGCAAGGGGCTCACAACCTCCCGCCGATGTGTGTAGACCTGGGTCCAGCCTGGCCAGGAACGCAGATCGTGGGATGTGTAGGTATCGCCGGATTCTGCAGCCAGGTTTTCTCCAACCAGGCGGGCGGCTTCGACGCTGGGCCACTTCCAGAGCCCCGCCAACAGGCCTTTCTGTGCGGGTTCAAGCAGAAGCCAGTGGCCATCAGCTTCCACTGCGACAAGCCAGATCTCCGATTCCTTGGGCTTGATGCGCTGGATGATGGGCGGGATTCGATCCGTGGCGTTCATTATTCGCGCTTCGCATTGGACAGATAACGGGCATTTCCCGCACTTGGGGTCCGGTGTGCAGATCATCGCCCCCAATTCCATGAGGCCCTGGGTCATGCGTGACGCGCCCTGTTTTTCAAGGGCCGGCCGCAGCCAGGAACGCAAGGGTTCCGCGTGAAGCCTTGGGTCCCCTTCGATGCCGAGAAGGCGCGCGAGCACCCTGAAGGCATTGCCATCCAGGGCGGGCTCAGGCCGCTGGAAGGCAATGGAGGCGACCGCCGCGGCGGTGTAGGGGCCAAGACCCGGAAGTTGGATCAAGCCTTTGATATCCGTGGGCCAGCCATGGTTCGCGATGTGTTGGGCGGAAGCGCGCAGATGCCGCGCGCGGCGGTAGTAGCCCAGCCCCTCCCAAAACTTGTGGATTTCATCGTCGCTCGCATCGCTGAGGGAGGAAGCATCAGGAAAGCGCTCCATCCATCGCTTGAAATACGGGATGACCGTCGCCACCTGGGTCTGCTGCAACATCAACTCCGACACCAGAACCGCATAGGGATCCGGATGGATCCCGTCGAGTTCCAGAGCCCGCCAGGGCAATTCCCGGCGATGAGATTCGAACCAGTCGCCCAGGGGCGCCATCAGGGCGGGGGATTCAGGCCAATGCATCAGGTATTAGGAGGCGAGGTGTGAGGTGGCGAGACATGGGGAAAACTCTTAGCATGCCTCATTCCTCGCCACCTCATACTTCGTACCGCATTACTGAAAAGAGCGCCAAGATGGCGCTCTTTTGATTGGTGCCCGCGAGCAGACTCGAACTGCTACGGCTTTTGGCCACCACCACCTCAAGATGGCGTGTCTACCAGTTTCACCACGCGGGCATGAGTGAATAGTCAGGATGCCATCCACTGGGGATGGAGTCAATGACGGCCTACTTCTTGGTTGTGCCCGTGGACGGGCCCGCGGGCGCTGAGGGAGCCGGGGCGGTTGGAGCCGGCGCGGTGGGCTTTGGCGCAGCCGCGGCGGGTTTGGGTTCCGGGATCTTATCCAGGACTGAGCGATTCTCTTTGACGACGCGGTATTCAATCAACAACGAAGTGGCCAGGAGACAAGCCGCAACGTAGTAGGTGATCTTGGCAAGCACCGGCGCGGCGCCCTGGGCACCGAAAGCCGTATTAGCCCCTCCACCACCGAAGGATGAGCCCAGGCCGCCTCCCTTGGCGCCCGGCTGGAGCAGGATGACCGCTACCAGGACGACGCTGAGGACAATGTGAAGTGTAAGAAGGAAGCTGCTCATGAAAACTCCGAACCTTTGATTCTACCGTGGGATGTGCATTGGCCCAAGACAGAAGACTGGAAAGGCGGTCCTGGATCCATCGCCCGAGGAAAAGCGGCCGAGTCAGAATGCGAATCCGGAGGACTGTTCGGCTTTTTTCAGCACAACATGGATGGCTCGGCACTGATCAACAAGGTGGATGAAATCCGAGGGCAACAGGGCCTGCGGGCCATCGCTCAGGGCCTTCTCGGGGTGGCAGTGGGTCTCGACCAGCAGGCCATCGGCACCCACGGCCACGGCAGCCCGTGCGCATGGAATGACGAGATCCCGGCGGCCGGTGGCGTGGCTCGGATCCACCATCACCGGGAGATGCGTAAGCGCTTTCGCGGCAGGTACCACGCTCACGTCCAGCGTGTTGCGGGCATGGTCGCTCCAGGTGCGGATGCCCCGCTCGCAGAGGATCACGTTGCGGTTTCCCTCAGAAAGCACATATTCCGCGGCATAAAGCCACTCTTCCAGCGTCGCCGCAGGACCGCGCTTCAGCAATACGGGTCTTTCGCTCCGTCCCGCACGCTTGAGCAGAGCGAAGTTCTGCATGTTCCGGGCCCCGATCTGGATGAGATCCGCGCTCCGTTCCACCTCGTCGAAGGTCTCGATTTCCGTGGCCTCGGTGACGATGCCCAGATCGAATTCCGCCCGGGCTTCCTCCAGCAATTGCAATCCTTCAAGTCCCAGGCCCTGAAAACTGTAAGGGCTGGTTCGCGGCTTGAAAGCCCCAGCCCGCAATAGTTTCACGCCCTGTTCAGCCACGTAGCGCGCCGTGGCGAAGAGCTGTTCTCGGCTCTCCACGCCGCAGGGCCCGGCCGCCAGCGCCAGATCGGGACCACCAATTTTAACGCCCCGCACCTCAACCACCGTGCGTCCTGGCGCCGAATCGCTGGAGGCCAGCTTGAAGGGGGAAGTGATGGGCACCACTTTGCGGACGCCGCCCATGGTTTCCAGGCGATCGGGCTTGAGCGCCTTGGACGCGTGCGGCGCAAGGATGTTCAGGGCCTCGGCGCCGTCCTGCACCACCGCCCGCACACCGGCGCTTTCCAGCGTTTCAAGCACCGCCCGCATCTGTTCGGCGGTGGCACCTGCTTCCATCAGAATCAGCATTCAACCCCCAGGTACCATCGTACTCATGGGATCGCTGAAAATGGCACGGCTCTTGACAATGTATACCTGAAATCCCATTGCATCCTTTTCTCCCAATCCACATCTTTTACTTAGGAGTCCGATATGAAACGAGAGTCCCTGCTTCTTGTCACCGGCCTGGCATTCTTGGCTTGCACCCGGCCCGAAGTGGAAGCCTTCCGCCGGAACCCCACGCCTATCACCGTGAGGATGACCATTCCCGCTGATATTCCCCAAGGCGAGGACGTACGTAAAGAATACGCGGCGGCTCTGCAAGCCAAGTTGGCCACCCGGGTGGTGGTGGTTCCCGAGGGTGTCCAGGGGCCTACGGATACCGCGGTGCTCGATGTCGCGATCACCGACGTGAAGCGGTACCGGAGTGGACCAAACCCAGCGGCGGTGGGAGTTGCCACCGGGCTTGCGGTCGGGATTCTCAGCGCCGCATCGGGCAACCGCAATGCCGCCTTTGATGGATTCTGGTGGGGCATGTTCGCAGCCCATCACGCGGTCCATGCCCGGCGCGCCGAACTGGATCGCTTGGGGTATAGGCCCTTGGACGTGACCGCGATCGTTTATCTCAGGCCGGCCGGTGGAGCTTCCGCAAGGTCCGCCCCGCTGGCGGAGTTCGATGTGGGCGGCGATGAAGTAATCGATGCCATGGATCCCCTCTCCCGTCGCGAGGCTGATGATGTGGGCCGGATCCGTGAAGAAGAAGCCAGGGCCTTCGCGCGGGTGGTGATCGCCAAGTTGCAAGAACGCTTTGGCTGGAGTGCGCATGGCTCGCCGACCTTCTACAGGGCCCCAGGCCAAAAAACCCCTGAAGAATATGCAGAGCCTTCAAGCAAGCCTGCGGAACAGGTCCCGGCTGAGTCCACGGCTGTCCCACCCCATCTGTGAGGCGGGCATGAACGCAGACGTTATCCGGTGTGAAGCTTGTGGCGGGCCGGTGGCCCTTGATGACGTCCGCTGCCGAAGTTGCGGCTCGCAGGTGGCCACCGTGGCCTGTCCCAACTGCATGGGCATGGTTTCCGCTCATGCGGGGCACTGCGGGCATTGCGGCGCAGCCATCATACCTCTGGCAGCTAGGAACGAGACACCTTCCAATCTGGCCTGTCCCTCCTGCAAAGATGTGAAGCTCACCCGGACCCAGCTTGGCGATGTGGAAGTCGACCAATGCTGCCATTGCGGCGGAGTCTGGCTGCGCCAGGACCTCTTCGATCAGGTCAGCGCCGGGAAGGAGGCCAGAGGCCGCGCGTTGGGCGTGTTGCCCACGTCCACTGGACCCAAGGCAACCGCCAGCCTAGAGGTCCGCTACCGGCCCTGTCCCGTTTGCTCGCGGCTGATGAACCGCTACAATTACGCGCGGATCTCGGGCGTCATCATCGATGGTTGCAAAAATGACGGGCTTTGGTTCGACAAGGATGAGCTTCGCCAAGTCCTGGAATTCATCCAAGGCGGCGGGCTCGACAAGAGCCATGAGCGAGAAGTGGCGCGACTGGACCAGGAACAACGCACCAAGGCCCAAATGGCCCGCATCGACCTGGGGATGCACCCTTCCAGCTACGGCGAATTTTCGACCCAGGGCGATTCCTCGCTTGGAAACAGTCTTCTGTCGAACCTGATGGACGGGCTCATGGATCACTTCGTCGTTTAGCGGGCCGATTCGATCTGAATTATTCCTGCGCGATCTTCACCATCTGGGCGAAGGCCGCCGAATCCAGACTTGCACCACCCACAAGCGCTCCGGAAACTTCAGGCACAGTGAGGATCTGCGCGAAATTTTGGGCGTTCACGCTGCCACCGTACAGGATGGGCACCGAGGCTCCGGGTTCACCAAGGATGACCCGCAGTTCTTCCCGGATGAAGGCATGGGCTTCCCGGACCTGCCGTCCATCCGCGACGCGGCCTGTGCCGATGGCCCACACGGGTTCGTAGGCCACCCAGATCGGACCGCTAGAAACACCCTTGAGTACTGCAATCTGGGTCTGGAGCACGCTGAAGGTCTGATCCCGCTCGCGCTCAGTCATGGTCTCGCCGATGCAAAGCAATGGCAGAAGTTTGTACTCTTGGGCGGCCCGTACTTTTTTCGCAAGGGACTCATTCGTCTCGCCGAACAACTGCCGCCGCTCGCTATGGCCAAGAATGACGCCGCTGCATCCGGCATCCCGGATCTGGGCCATGGACATTTCACCCGTGTAAGCGCCCTTGGGCTCGTAGTGCCCGTTCTGCGCAAAGGTCGTGATTCCCCGCTCCCGCAACTGCGAATGGATGGTCCACAGCAGAACCGTAGGTGGCGCGATAGCCACCCGCACATCTTCCATGGGTGTGTAGTTCTTCGCGAATTCGCTGCAGAAATTGGATGCATCCGCATACAGGAGGTTCATCTTCCAATTCGCTACGACGCACCGCACGGGCCACCCCAGGTTGTTTGAAAGAGTCTAGCGCGACAAGGCAACCACGCCGGGCAAATCCAGCCCGCTTAAGAATTCCAGGCTGGCGCCGCCGCCGGTGGAAACATGGCTCATGCGGGCGATGACACCGGCTTTGGTGGCCGCGGCCACGCTGTCTCCTCCGCCCACGAGCACGAAAGCGCCTCGATCCGCGGCGTCGGCCATCTCTTCGGCGATGGTCAGCGTGCCGCTGGCGAAAGGTTCCAGCTCGAAGACCCCCATGGGGCCGTTCCATAGGATTGTTTTTGCTGCGCGGATCTCCTGCACGTAGGCCGCCACGGTCTCCGGGCCGATGTCCAGACCCATCAGGCCAGCGGGGATGTCGGCGTTGTTCGTGAGCGAGCAATCAGCGTCTTCGTCCATGCGATCGGCCACCAGGTGATCCAGAGGCAGCAGCAGCCGAGTGCCTTTGGCCTTGGCTTCCAGGATGAGGCCTTTGGCCATCTCCACTTTGTCGTCTTCGCACAGGCTTTTGCCGATGGGAATTCCATCGGCTTTCAACAGCGTGTAGCTCATGGCCCCGCCGATGAGGATGGCATCGGCCTTGCCGATGAAATGATGGATGAGTTCGATCTTGTCCGATACTTTCGCGCCGCCCATGACCGCGATGAGCGGTGTTTCAGGGTTGTGCAGGATGCGGCCAAGAGCTGCGATTTCCTTCTCCATGAGAAAGCCTGCCGCCACACGGTCCTTCGGGAAATCCGCCACCATGCCGCTCACGGAGGCATGGGCCCTGTGCGAGGCGCCGAAGGCATCATCGACATAGGCATCGGCCAACTTGGCCAATGCCGCAGCGAATTCCTCTTTATTCTTGGTTTCACCTTTCTCGAAGCGAAGGTTCTCCAAGAGTAAAATCTGGCCAGGCCTCAGAGCCTTGGCCTCGGCCTCGACCGCATCGCCCACGACGCCGGAAGCGAGCCGCACATCGAATCCCTTCTCCCTGAGCCAGGCCGCCACCGGCGCAAGGCTGTAGGCCGCTTCGAAGCCTTCGCCTTTGGGCCGGCCGAGGTGCGAAGCCAGCACCACCGAGGCACCCTGGTCCAGCAAATGCTTCAGTGTGGGCAACGTCTCGCGGATGCGCGTGGGGTCCGTGATGGCGCCATCCTTCAATGGAACATTCAGGTCCGCCCGCAGAAAGACCCGCAGGCCCTTGGCATCGAGATCCTTCAAAGTGTGGAAACTCATGGGGACTCCCGGAAGAATAAATTATCCATCAAGCGGCAAGCATCCATGAGATGCCAGAACCATTTCTAAGGATGGTCGAAGAAAGCAAGCCATCGGGGAGAACCAGGCAGGAAGGCTCCTCCTGAGTAATCCCCGCATTCCAGGCGTAGCCTGAGCCCCGCTTCCGCCGCCAAAGCGGTCAGCTCCTGGGGCTCGTAGACCCGCACTGATTCCACCACTTCGCGGGTCGCGCTGGAATCCAGATATTCGATGCTCATGCGCTTGACGATGCGCTGTCCCTCCAGTGTGCGGCGGCTATGGACCCGCATCCCTGATTGCTCCTCGATGTCTTCGAGCACCAGGTTTGCACGCAGGTGCGCCGCGTTCAGATAGTCCATGAGCGCCACCCCGCCGGGCCTGAGCAGGGCGGCCAGATTGTGCAGCAAGGCGCGGTTGTTTGAATCGCTGAAGTAGCCGAAGGGCGTGAACCAGAGGCAGACCCCGGAAAGAGCGGCCGCCTTGATGGGTAAGTGGCGCATGTCTCCCCGCAACAAATGGCTACGCAGCTGCATGGGCGCGGCGCGCAGCAGACTGGGTGAAAGATCCAAGCCGAAGGCCTCTGGATTTTTCCGCCGCAGCCAATTCAGGTGCCGGCCCGCACCACATGCGAGATCCAGAACCGGACCCGAGGCCAGCTCTGGCGCCAATCTCAAACTCGTTTCAACGGCCTGTTCCGCCTCGGCCTCGCCCCGGTTCGCGTAGAGCGCCAGGTAATCCTCGTCGAACCATTCCTTGAACCAATCATCCATGCAATCAGCGTACAGCCATGAGGCATGAGCGAAGAGAGGTGAGCTGTGAGTCGGGAGTCAAGAGTCGAGAAGTTAAAAAGTTGAAAAGTCAAAAGTCGAGAGCCCAATGCCTACAGTCCAACGCCTACAGCCCACCACTATCCCCGCTACACTGAGCAACCACCTAAGGACCCCGCGCCATGAACCGCCCAGAACGCCTTGAAGACCAGATCCAGTTCCTGCTTTCCACCATTGTGTTGCGGGAGCTGCGGGATCCGGAGCTGGGCTTCGTCACCATCACGGCGGTACGGCTCACACCGGATCGCGGCCAGGCGCGGGTCTACTTCACGGCCTTGCCGAAGGAGGGAAAGTCTGATGAGATTCAAACCGCCCTCAGCCGGAAAGCCCTGGGCCGCGCCGCCGGATTCCTCCGCACCCATCTAGCCAAAGTGCTGGACATGAAGCGCGTCCCGGAACTGAAATTTTTCCCAGACGCTTCCCTGACTGAAGGCAACCGCATGGAAGGAATCCTTGCCGAGCTGGAAAAGGAGCGTTCTGCCCGGCCCATAGAACCTGAAACCCCAGAAATTCCGGAAGCCTGATGGAGCCAGGTGTTTATTTGGTCCATAAAGAGGTTGGTGGCACGAGCTTCGATGTGGTGCGCGCTTTCACGCGGGAAGCCCGGGAAGCTGGTTTGAAAAAATTTCCCCTGGGCCATGGCGGCACGTTGGATCCCTTCGCCCGGGGTCTGCTGCTGATCCTCGCGGGCCAGGCCACCCGGCTCATGGAATTGATGCATCCAATTCCCAAGACCTATGTCGCGGATATCGCCTGGGGTATCGAAACGGACACCTGTGATCATCTCGGCAAGGTGATGACCGAAAGTGATGCTTCGCCACTCTCCACCACTTTGCTGGAGGCAGCACTGGCGGCCTTCTTAGGGTGGCATGACCAGATTCCGCCAGCCACCAGCGCAAAAAAAATAGACGGCGAAGCGGCCTACCGGAAAGCCCATCGTGGCGAAGAAGTCATCCTTCCCCCTTCACGGGTCTATCTTCATTCGGCCAAGTGGCTGGAACACGATCTGCCAAGTCGCAGCCGCATTGAACTCACCTGCAGAGGGGGGTATTACGTGCGCGCCCTTGCCCGGGACCTGGGCCGCCAACTCAAGTGCGGCGCCCATCTTTCCGGGCTCCACCGGACCGCCATCGGCCCCTGGAACGATCCAGGCCTAAGCGTTCGAACCTGGGTCCACGGCGAGGATCTGGTGCCCTGGTGCGAGTCCCGCAGCCTTAGCAATGAAGAGGCGGATCACCTGGACCACGGGCGCACCATTCCGCTGGGTGGAATGGGAACACCGGCATGGCACCTGCCGACGGGATTTCCAGATCCTTTGGCACCCATCCGCGCAATGCATGAAGGCAGGCTGGTGGCTTTGCTCCGCGAACAGGAAGGCACGCTACGGACCTTCGCGAATCTGCGCGGCGGACTGTAGGGAGGTATGAGGGTTGAACTTTGAGGGATGAGGGGTCTCACCCGCTCATGCCCTCATACCTCATCCCTCGCACCTATTTACGATGCCTGCTGGCCTGTGCCCTGGGCGGCCTTGATGGCTGCTTCAAGATCCAGGATGGGTTCGGGGCGTCCGTACACAAAACCCTGGACCCAGGGAACGTCGGCATCCATGACGGAAATGAGTTCTTCGTAAAGTTCAACTCCTTCCGCGATGAAGCCTACGCGCATATGTTCAGCAAAATGGGCAAGGGCATTCAATAGGGCTGCCTGATAGGGACGGCGGTGGACCTGCTCGACCAGGCTTCGATCGGCTTTTATGAAATCAGGGGCCAGCCTGGCCATGTGGGTCAGGGATGCGACCCCCGCGCCCAGATCATCCACTGCGATCTTCAGGCCATGGTCGCGCAACCGTTTGGCATACACCTGGAGTTCATCCAGGCGATGCAACGAGTGGCTCTCGGTGAATTCCACCACCACCTGCCCGGGATTCACTTCCAATCCGCCCACCCAGCGGGGAAGGTGGCTCCAGAAATCCGGATGGGCCAGGGTGCTGGGTTCAAGATTGATGAAATGCATCCGGTCCACTGGGACTGTTCCTGAAAGCAATTTGAAGGCAGCGTCCAGGCAAAGCAGGTCCAGGCTCACTTTTTCTTCATAAGGAATGGCGTTGTCCGTGAAAATGGTCCCGACCGTGAGCATTTCGCCATTATCGTCTTTGAAACGAAAAAGCATTTCCTGAGCCATGATCCGCGCGCTGCGAACGCTATAAATCGGATGCGCGTAGGGCACCAGAGGTCGCTGAAAGCTTAGAAGGCTATGGAGGATGTCCGTACTCAATCTGGCTCCGGAACCACATGATGACACTGCTGGGTAGGGTGGAGCCAAGCTTATACCTCATGGCTGGCAATGCCCACAACTGAGGTTGTTAAGTATTGTGAAGAACGCCTGGCCAGTTCCCTGGCTTGGGTCTTTGCGGCAGAATGGCTTAGTCATGGAGGCGGCGGACCGGCGTGCGGGACCGTAACAAAATACCCTGTACGGACCAGGTTGTTTCGTGATGGCTCCAAATCTGGATGAGGAGGAACCGTGGCTAGAACCGTCGTAATGGGGGCCGGGAAATCCGGCCTGGCTGCCGCGAGATTCCTGGCTTCCCGTGGAACGGAAGTGGTGGTCACAGATAGCAAGACTCCGCCCTCGGATGCCCAAGTCCAGGCGCTCCTGCCGGACCATGTTCCGGCCGTATGGGGCGATCATCCGCTGTCCTTGCTTGATGACTGCGCTGAAGTCGTACTGAGCCCTGGCATCAGCCCTTGCAGCCCCTTCCCGGCGGAGGCGTTTCGGCGAGGCATATCCGTCATCGGCGAGATCGAGCTGGCGCACCGTGCCTTGCGGGCGAAGGCGGATGGTTCCCGCATCCTGGCTATAACCGGCACCAACGGAAAAAGCACCACCACGGATCTGCTCCACCATTTGCTGCGAACCGCCGGGCTTGGCGCCGTGGCATGTGGAAATCTGGGCAAACCCTTCCTGCAAGCAGTGGGGGAAAACGGCCCAGGAACGGTTTACGCACTGGAGTTGTCCAGCTACCAGTTGGAAACCATCAAGGAATTCCACGCGGAGGGCGCTGCTTTCCTGAACCTTACACCGGACCATCTGGCTCGCCATGGAACGGTCGAGGCCTATCGCCACACCAAGCTTCGGATCTTTGAACGGCAAAAGGAAAAAGATCTGCGCGTGGTGCCGGCCTCCCATCCCGAATGGTCGTCAGAAGCACCTAGCACTGGCGCCACTGCCACCTTTGGATGGGATATACCGAATGGTGCCGGCGCATTCTGCGGGACCGACGGTAATCTGCGCATCAATAACCTGGAGGGTTCTGTCACTGAGATCCTTCACCGCTCAGAACTCAAGATTCCAGGTGACCACAATGTGGAGAATGCCTTGGCCGCGCTGCTGCTTGCGCTCCATGGCGGTGCTTCGATGGAGCATATCCGGGAAGGATTGCGCACCTACCCGGGCCTCGCGCATCGCATCGCATTCTGCGGTGAAAAGTGTGGCGTGCGCGCCTACAACGATTCAAAAGGCACCAACGTGGATGCCACGGCCATCGCCATCCGCGCTCTTCCCGGGCCGCTGGTGCTGCTTCTTGGCGGAACCGACAAGGGCACCAGCTACGAGCCTCTGCGCGCGGAACTGAAAGGGAAACTGCGCAGACTCGTATTCCTGGGTGAAGCCATCCCGCAACTGGAGCGGGATCTCGACGACTTGCCGCACGATGTGGTGCCCACCTTCGATGACGCAGTGCGCCATGCGCTGGCTCTGTCCCGTAGCGGTGATCAAGTTCTGCTAAGCCCGGCCTGCGCCAGCTTCGACCAGTTCAATAATTTTGAAGAGCGTGGGGACAGGTTCGAAAACCTGGTGCAAGGATGGGTGCGATCCTGATCGATTGAGCCCGCGGCCAGACTGCGTTTAGCGTTGTGGAAGCGGTTCATCACGGCTGCGATCCACCGAAAGCAGGATCACGGCGAAAAGGATCAAGGCGCCGCCAGCCCATTGAAGGGGTTGTAGCCATTCGCTCAACAATAGGGCGCCAAAGATGGCGGCGCCCAGGGGTTCGAGGGTGCTCATCACGGAGGCCCGCGCGGCGCCGATCTTGGCCATGCCAGCCAGCAACAAGGGGATCGGCAGCACCGTGCAAATGATGATGAGACCGAGCAGGGGTTTCCAGGCTTGCAGCGCGACTGCGGGCTGCCAGGTATTGGTGGCGAGCGCCACCACCAGGAACACGAATCCCGCGCTCGTCATGATCCAGGCACTTGCTAGAAGCGCCGAGGCGCCCTTCTGCAGCTTCGCCCCGATCAACATGTAGGCTGTGTAGCCGAATGCCGTCAGCAGGCCCAAGAACAAGCCCAGTGGATCCATGCCATGGCCCGGCGAACCGACGGCCAAGCCAGTGCCCACCAGGGAGCAGAGGAGCGCTACGAGGCCTCGGCCCCTCAACGGATGCCGCCCCGCCGCCCATTCCCACAGCGCCACCATCGCCGGGTAAAGATAGAGGAGCAGGGCTGTGAGCGCCACCGGAATGCGACGGGAGCTCAGGAAGTAGAGGCCGCTTTCCACCACGTACAAAAGGCCCATCAAGATGAAAACCCACCGCTGCCTGGTGGGGAGGCCTAGGGGTTCGCGCCTCAACAGCAGCCAAACCCAAAGCGCGGCGCTCGACACCATGAATCGGAAACCCAACAGGGTGGTGACCCCGAGGCCCCGCGCGGCGGCATAACGATTGAACACCGGCAATAGGCCGAAACAGAGGCCGGACAGGGCCACCAGCAGCAGGCCCGCACGCTCGTCTCCCCGGAGCCGCTTAGAAGCCAAAGGTTTTCAGGGCTGAATCGATCTGTTTCGCCAGAGCCTTATCTTTGTCTGTCACGCCCCCTGCATCGTGGGTCGTGAGCTTGATGTGCACGTAGCCCCAGCCGAACTCAATGTCGGGGTGGTGATTCAGGGCTTCGGCGGGCGCCACCACCGCGCTCGCGATGTTGAAGGACGTCATGAAATCCGGTGTCTTGATGTCCCGGTGCAGGGCGCCGTCGTGTTCGATCCAGCTCATGGCAGACTCCAATCCTTAAATAGTTTTCAGTTGATCAGGTTCAAGCAGCTCATGGATCTCTTCAGTCAGCAGCCAGTCATCCTTGGACTCGGTTAGCCAGGCATGAAGGGATGCGGAATCGGGATTCCCACTTTCCCGCATGCCTCTCACTGCCTCATAGATCTCGGCCAATCGCGGGCTCAGGGCTGCAGCTTTCCTGGCGCGGGCATCGGCTTCCGCAGCCCCTTCGGCAAAGGCATTCTGTTCGCCGAACCAGCGGTCCCATCCACCTGGATCAGCTGGCCCCCCCGCCACGGATGGCAGGCCTTCACTGATGAACAGCAGGGCCCAGGAAGGCACTTCCAGAGGGTTGCCATCCAGCTGGGCGCTCAAATTTATGGCCTCATGATCGCCCACCATGAAACCGGTGAGGACCAAGCTGGAGGCCAGCCTTATTTCGAAAGCTCCACGGGCGGGCAGCTTGGCCTCCCCGAAGGCCACCAAGGCTCCCTCAGACCAAGGTTTCCGTAACGCATGGCCGTTGCGCGACAGTAGGATCGGGCCGTCCAATCGCGCCATGGACGCGCGCAGCGCGCGGTTGGACGCATCGCTACCGACGACTTGCACTACCTTGCCGCTGAGTTCCAGTCCATCTTCAAGCACCAGGTGATTGACCGTCCGGGCCCGCAGAGCCTCATTCAGCCCGAAGTCGCCGCCACGCTTCCAGGCCATGGTGGATTCGAATGCTTCCAATACCTCGAATAAATGATCGAAGTCCCTGGCCACGAAAAGCTGCGGCTGCATGCTGGTGATGTCGTATTCGGTATCGGCGCAGACCAGGCTCAAGGGCAGCTTGTCCACGGCCTTGGAGAGGCAGCGTTCGGCCTCTCCGATGGAGGACAGCAGCCCTGCGCCGTAGATCTTCAGATGATCGAGATCGCCCACCAGCCCGTATTCCGCGGTCCACCAGTAGAGGCGGGAAGCCTTGGTATTTTCACTTGCGTAGCGGCGGCTCGCGCACGCGGCCTGCAGGCGGTCCTTGGACATCCGGACATCTTCCGGTGTGGCGGCAGGATCCTCCTTCACCACGCTCAGGTTGCGGATGGCTTCGAATACGGCTTGGTCTTCGGCGGATGCGATGGCCTTGAACCCCGCGACACCACTGCGTTTCAGATACTCGGCGTAGCGGGAATCGGATAGTATCGGCGCGTGCCCGGCGCTTTCATGGACGATATCCGGCGCGGGGGTGTACTCCACGTGCTCGAAAGTTCGGATATCCGCGGCGATGGCCAGGACACCCAGGCTCTGGAGTTCTGTGAACACTGCGGGAGGGATGAACCCCCG
Source organism: Holophagaceae bacterium (assembly GCA_025358435.1). GTDB lineage: Bacteria > Acidobacteriota > Holophagae > Holophagales > Holophagaceae > JANXPB01. The sequence continues at coordinate 6,402 of JANYJQ010000007.1, read as the reverse complement.
CACGGATACTGCGCTCCAGCCAAGGCGGGAAAGCTTCTCGTTCATCTCATCAAGGCTGGGGATGCGCTCCAGGCCTATCCCCGTTGCTTCCAATCCACGCAGGTAGCTATCGACGGCTTTGTCCTTCAAGTGTTCGGTCAAGCGACCCAGGATGTGGCGCCATACCGCGTGATCACGCTGGGTGTAGGCATCGCAGTCCTGCGGCACCACGAATCGTTGCAGGTGCTTGGGCAGGGCTTGGATGGCTCGTTCCGTCGGGGTCATGAAGGCTCCAGGAACTAATATGGGACTCAATCGCTTTGACGGAAATCCATTAAAGTTCGATATTAAGTTCGGAATAACGACTAGCCATGAAATCGGGCCAGCTTGGCTTTCAGGAATCCCAGGCAGGCCAGAGCCTCGGCCCGGGCACCTCCTGCGGGCTCCAAGGCCACGACCTCCACGAATTGTGGTGTGGGTTCCAGCAGTTTCCAAACCCGGAGATCGTCCGGGAAGGGCGCCAGAGGCCTCAGATCCGGGGTGATGGCACAGGCGCCGTAAGCCCGCAAGGCAGGGTATAGCTGAAGAAAACTCTCCACCCTGGCCACTTCGTTCACGGCGATGCCGGCCTCGGCGAACCGCTGGCTATTGGCGCCGCCGTAGGGGTCATCCCGTAGCCAGTCCACGAAAGATTGGTCTTGCAGATCCACTACTTTCAAGTACTGGCGGGTGTCATGTTTTTTGGCCGCCGAGGAACCCCCTGCTGCCAGGACCACAAAGGGTAATTTCACCAACACCTGGCTTTCCACACCGCGGTGCGGAGGCAAAGGTGTGAATCCAAGCGCCAGATCCAGCTGCCTTGTCTGCACCTGCCGTACCAGGTCGAAAGCCCCGCCGAAGCTCGTCTCCAGCTTGATGGCTCGCCGTGCCATCTCCATGGTGATGCCGTCCAATAGAGCCGTCGAGAGGGTGGGATTCAAACCCAGCCTCAAGTTCGGTTCCAGGCTCGCGAAATCCTGAAGGCGCTTCAAGTCCAGTTGATGAAGCGGGCCTTGGGTGGCGTCGTAAAGGCGCTCACCCCGCGGTGTGAGCTTGAGTCGTTTTCCAGGACCCCGCTCCAGAAGCTGCTCGCCTGCGATCACGGAATCTTCGAGCGCCCTCAAATGCTCGCTCACCACGCTGCGCGCCACGCCAAGGTGTTGGGCTGCGCCCTCCAGCGTCCCCGTTTCCACGGTGGTGACGAAGGATTCCAGCCAGGTCAGGTGGCGCTGGAGTTTACGGAAGGCCATGCCCGGATTATGCGTGGATTGGTGGCCTACATGAAGCACCAATCCCGCAAGTCATGCTGGTCAGGCGAAGGCCGGGGACACGAGACAACTCTGGTCAACGACTCGTGCGACTGCGGCGACTGCTGCGGGTCCTGTGATTGCTGAGAGCGAGCGATCGCAATGGCCATGGGCCCGCAAACCATATTCAAGCCCCGCCCAAGGCCATCTCTTCAAGCAGAATCGAAAGTCCGGCGCTGCTTCCATACCAGCGGAGATCGCTGCCCAGGGCTGCGATGCGCATCAGGAAGTCGCGGAGATTGCCGGCGAATGTGATTTTGTCCACGGCCTCGCAAAGTGCGCCATCGCGGATCCGGAGGCCTGACGCGCCCACGCTGAGGTCTCCGCTAACGGGGTCCACGGTGTGCAAACCCATCAGCTCAGTGATGAGTACCCCATTCCCTGCCATCCGGTACAGCTCTGCGGCGGATTTCTCGCCTGCCTTTGGAAAAAGGTTGAACAACGTGACTCCTGGATTTCCGGCAAGGCCACGGCTGGCTGTTCCTGTGGGGGCTTCGCCCATTTCCGCGGCGGTCTTCAGGGTGTGCAGGTAAGTCTTCAACACGCCCTCTTCCACCAGCACGTTGCGGCGGGTGGACAGGCCCTCGCCATCCCATGGCTCGCTGCCCAAGCCGTTTGGCAGGCGCCCGTCATCGATCAGGGTGAGCAGTGATGAAGCGATGAGTTGGCCTTTTTTGCCTGCGAAAAGGCTGCGCTGCTTCAGCACCGATTCCGCCGAGAGCATCCCCGCAATGATGCCGAAGAGATCCACGGCCACTTCCGGATGCAGCACCACCGGGTACTTGCCCGCGGGCAACGGCTTCGGATTCAACTTCTGCTCTCCTTTGATCGCGGCCTCGGCGCCCACCGCTGCCAGATCGAAAGATTCCGGATGGCGTCCCACATCCCAGTGCCAGGAGGCCTGGCGGTCTTCTCCCTCGGCCGCTGCCAGTTCGATACTGGCGGAACAGCTCGAGGCCACATCGAAGGTCCGCACACCTTTCTGGGTAAGGAGCAAGGAAGCGCCTTCGCCATCGGCCCAGGTGGCGCCACGCACCGCCACGACCTTTGAAGACGTTTGTCGAGCCGAGTCTTCCAATGCGTGGGCCCGGGAGATTCTCTGTTCAGCGGTGAGTCCAGCGCCCCGCCCGTCGAAGCGGCTGGGCAGATCATCCACGCCTTCGGGGTCCGCCTGCCGGATCCAGGGATCCTCATCGCCAAGTTCAGACAGTTCCCAGGCCTGGGCGAAAAGATCCTTGAAATCTGGGCGAGTGAGATCCGTCGTCGTAGCGGAACCCACCTTGATGCCTTTGGCCCCCGATCGCAACACGCGAACACCAATGCCGCCGCGCTTGGAGACGCTCAGGTCTTCGAGTTCGCCGTTCTGGACCTTGGCCTTGCGGGAACGGGATACGGAAACGAAGGCCTCGGCACCAACCGCACCGAGTTTTTCAGCGTGGCGGATGCCTTCCTGAAGATTTGATTCCAGCGATTCGGGGATGAACGATCGAAGCATCTTGAGCCTTGGGAAATGAACCATACAGAGGGCGGCAGAGGAACAAAGGGAAGCAGTGGAGGATGGTTTAGATCACCTGTGGCAGGGGTTCTGCCGTGCCGCCCACCACCAAAGCCGGGACCAGGATCGTGGGAAGGGCATCGCTGACGGGGACGCCCTGGCCGTCCTTGCCGCAGGTTCCGATGTCGAAGTGATGGAGATCCGATCCGATGCGGGTGATGGAAGCCAGCACCTCAGGCCCGCAGCCCGTGAGCGTCGCGTTTTTCACTGGATACATGGGAATGCCTTTTTCTACCCAGTAGCCCTCGGTCACCTGAAAAACGAAGTTCCCGGTGACCGTATCCACCTGCCCGCCACCCATGTGCTTCACCAGGAGTCCGCGGTCCAGATCTTTCAGGATCTCTTCAGGGGCTTCGGTTCCGGGGGCCAGGAAGGTGTTGCGCATGCGGGGGATGGGGATGTGCCGGTAGCTTTCCCGGCGGCCGTTGCCGGTGACCTCCACGCCCATCTTCCGGGCGGTCTTGCGGGACTGGAGATAGTTTTTCAGGATGCCATTCTCGATCAGCACCACACGGCTCACGGGATTGCCTTCGTCATCCATGCTCTGGCTGCCCCGCTTGAAGGGCAGGGTGCCATCGTCGATGATCGTGACGCCGCTGCCCGCTACTTTCTGGCCGAGTTTCCCCGCGAAGGCGCTCATTCCCGCGAGTGCGAGGTCCGCCTCGAGTCCGTGGCCGCAGGCTTCATGGATCATGGTCCCGCCCGCCGACGAACTGAGCACGACCGGAAAAGTGCCCGCGGGCGCAGGCTGTGCATCCAGAGCTTGAATGCTGAGACGCACCGCCTCCTTCACGATTTTTGCCACGGCTTCATCGGTGAACAGTTCAAATCCCTTGGTCTCGCCCAGCGCCTGGTATCCGCTTTGGAGTTGCACGCCATCGCCAGAAGTGGCGTTCAGGCGCAACACGCCTTGGGTGCGGTGATCCGCGCTGAGGCTCGTGTTCCAAGCGCCATCCTTTAATTCAGCGGAAGCGATCCAGACGCTTTGCGTGGAATCGCCATAACCCACGGAGACCTGTTTGATGGCGCCCGGGCGGAGCGCTTCCCCGTGATCCCGCGCCATGGCTTCTGTGCGGCGCACCAACGCCACTTTTTCGGATAACGCGACTGTTGCCGGGTCTAATTCCACAGGACTCGGCGTGGGATGAATGAATTCCTGCAATGCCGGAACGCTGGCAGCGGCGCTGTTTCCAGGAGCAGCCAGCAGTTTCGCATCCTCCAATAATTCATCGAATGTCGGCGCGATGAGGTCGGCGAAGCGCGTGGTCTCGCCCTCCATCACGCGGAGGCTGGCCCCGAAGGTTTCGCTGGCGATGACATCCTCCATGCGGCCATCGTCCATCCCAAGGGCGCAGGCGCGCCGGTATTCCACGAAGACCTCACCGTACTGTCCGCCCCGGGAAAGCAGGGTTTCAAGGATCTGTCGAAGTTCCTCAGGCGAAAATTTCGAATTCATGCGGTCCTTCCAACGGCGCTGCCGGGCAATCCTCCAGTTTGCCAGAAGGCGGGATTCAGCCCGATCGAGGATTTCTGTTAGATCTCGGCCGTCATTCACGATCAACGCATCGGCATGAAGCGCTTTTTCCGCGTCCTGACTCTGGGACCTCAGGCGGGCAAGGGCAGCATCAATGGGCATGTCATCCCGCGAAAGCAGGCGGCGCAGGCGAAGGTCTTCCGGGGCTGTCACGATCCAGAATTCATCGAAGTGGTGGGCCCGGCCCCGTTCCACCCACAACGCAGCATCTATCACGGCGCCCTTGGAATCGGACGGAAGGGCCGCCAGGCGGGTATTGCGAAGGGCCTCGATGCGGGGGTGAAGAAGCGAGTTGAGGCGAGTCCGCGCATTGCCATCGCCGAATATGAGTTCGCCTAACAAGGCCCGGTCCAGGCTGCCATCGTCACGCAGAACTTCCTGGCCGAAGGCTTGCACCACTTCGGCCAAGCCATCGCTGCCTGGCGCCACGGCTTCCCGGGCCAGCCCATCGGCGTCAATGAGTGCCCAACCCCGCCCGACCATCTGCTGAGCCACAAAACTCTTGCCCGCGGCAATGCCGCCACTGAGGCCAACTAGAGGGAAGGGCGGGTTCAGCATTCCTCCATAGTAGGCTCTGGGCTCTGGGCCGTGGGCGGTGGGCCGTAGGCTGTGGGCAATGCGCAGGAGTCTTTTGTGGCGGTCGAGCAGAAGGCGCATCCTTCTTCAACCTACAGCCCAGAGCCATTCTTGGCTCATGGCCAACCGCCTATAGCCCACAGTCCACTGTCATTTTCAGGAAACAGTGACCTCCAGGGTGTACTCCTCTCCGATGATGTTCAGTTCTGTGGTGTCCACCACAAAGTAGATGCTCCTGGCTCCGTTGGTGGCGTTCGTGTAGCGGGCTTCGGGATTGCCGGTCTTGATCAGGTTCTTGAGCATTCCTTCTTCCATGTTTCCCCATTTGTTCACGGTCCGGATCACGAACCATCCTTCGTGGAGTCCCCGAAGGCGCATGTGGATCGATCCACCGGCGGAGACTTCCACACGATAGGCTTTCCATCCGGCGGCATCCGCCACCTTGTCCGTCACCTTCAAGGAACCCGGTGGCAAGGCGACCGCTGGCTGGATGGTGCCCATATGGCGGGCCTGGGTGCGGATCCTGGCGTCGATGCCTTTGAAGTCAAGGCCCCTCGCAGGGTCGGTCATCCGCGTGGTGGAGGGACCGGGGATGCCTGGAAGTTTGGATGCGTCCACTTCTTTTAGGTCTGTTGAGACAGGCCCCAGCAGCGGCAGAGCGAGAAGGATCAATGATCGGAGCATGGCAACCTCCTTGTTGCTGATCCACTATGGGTGCGCTGTGACGGGAGGCAAGTTCCCGCTGCCACGTTCCGGTACACTCGAAGCGAACCACTTTCGAGGCTTAATGTGAGCAAACCATCCCCGGAGCAGGCAATGGATCTGGCCCAACTGGAGAAGCCCATTCTGGAGTTGGAGGCGGAAATCCGCACCCTTGAGATGGATCCGGCCCAATCCTCTAAGAAGGACAAGCTCGAAAAAAAGTTGAAAAAATTGAAAGCCGAAGCCTTTTCCAATCTCACCGACTGGCAGCGGGCCCAACTTGCGCGGCATCCGAAGCGGCCCTATACGCTGGATTACATCGAACGCATCTGCGACCGTTTCGAAGAGATCCACGGGGACCGCAATTTTGGCGACGATGCGGCCATTGTGGGCGGCCTGGGATGGATTGACGGCAATCCAGTCATGATCATCGGCCAGCAGAAAGGCCGGGATACCAAGCAGAAGATCCTGCGCAATTTCGGGATGCCCAAACCGGAGGGCTACCGCAAGGCCCTGCGGTTCATGCATCTGGCCGAGAAATTCCAGCGTCCCATCCTCTGCCTTATCGATACCCCGGGCGCCTATCCGGGCGTGGATGCCGAGGAGCGGGGCCAAGCGGAAGCCATCGCCCGGAATCTGCGTGAGATGGCCAAGTTGCGTGTGCCCGTGGTGGCAGTGGTCATCGGCGAAGGTGGTTCCGGTGGCGCGCT